>JAGBJT010000023.1 GCA_017934275.1 Cardiobacteriaceae bacterium
AATCTCTTTCGTGCTTTAATTTATAGGTGTTCGCCATAATTTTTACCATTCTTTGACTAAAATTAAGTGAAATAATTATAGCAGAAAATTGAAATTTTAGGAATGTTTTAGAAGAATTTTTGAATTTTTAGATGCGCCCTAAAGGTGTTAAAAGTGTCGATGCGGATTTTGAAATGGCAGTTACATTTACAGAAAGGGGGGGTGAAATTGTGTTGAAACGCCACAAAGGCAAATGGTCTTGCACAATAGTAAAAAATAACAGCCAAATCAATGAAGATGCTCTTAAAGCAATAAATTCTGAAAGATTGATTTCAGGATTGATTTCAGATTGTCAGTTGAAGAAGTGAATTCTGGAATGATTTATTAGGACGCAAACTTAAACATTTGGGCATCAGATTAACTTAACTCATTAAAGGAGTATTCATTATGAAAAATGCTTTAGCGATTGCAATGTCCCTCTGGTTAATTTGTATGAGCGGTATCTCTTGCAGTGTTGGCGTTAAGGAAAAAGATGAAAAACAATCCGAAGTTATGGAAACAATAACCCGTCAGCAACGCTGTGATATTGCTAAACGTAATTTCAATATGTTAAACACTAAAAAAGCAGTTTATGAAGAAAATGAGCGTGGTGACCTGGTTCAGCTTAATGATGCACAAATTGCACAAAGAAAATCTGAAAGTGAAACTAGCATTAGGAAATACTGTGATAACGAATGATGATTGAAGCGCAGTCCTTTGTGGGTAATTTGTCAGAGAATTGGAGTAAATAATCTGTTGGACTAAACAATAAAACGATTTTTTTCAGGTTCAAAAGACTATGAAAACAAAAAAATCCGCCGTGTAAAAAACGGCGGATTTGTTTTGCAAATAAATACAAAAACGCACTCGTAGATTCAAATAAGGATTCGCTCCCGCCCGCAGCGGGCTAGGTTTTGTTGGATCTTTCTATTGCGATGTGGGAGCGCATAAGTTCGCCAGGGTTGGTTTGTGCGGCGAGTAGTGATAATTCACCGCAAAGCGCGATGGCGGCTGCGATTGCAGCGATACGATTGCCGTTGTCGCCGATTTCGCGCTCTTCGCGGCAGCCGAGTTTTGTGAGTGCTTCTTCGACGACGGGAAGATTTCCGCCTTTGCCGTTACCGATCGCGCCGACAATTAAATTCGGCAGGCTGCAAGAAAAATACAAGCTGCCAGCACGGTTTTCGCAATGCACAATTCCTTGCGAGCCTTCGACGATGTTTGCGGCATCTTGCCCAGTTGCGAGGTAAAACGCGAGCAGCATATTGGCAAAATGTGCGTTGGCAGAGCGGATTGAGCCAGCGATGATGCCGCCGATGAGATTTTTTTCGAGGTTTAATTGGCAGATTTTTTCGGCATCTGTGCGTAGGATTTTTTGTAAAACGCTTGCTGAAAGCGTAACTTCCGCGACTGTGCGCCGACCGCGTCCCAAAATTCCATTTACGGCAGATGGTTTTTTATCGGTGCAGAAATTGCCTGAAATCGAGCCATATTCGCAAGCGGGAAATTTTTCTAATATTTCTTGAATGAGGCGGTCGGCAGCTTTGGTTGCGGTGTTGTGTCCTGATGCGTCGCCTGTGAAAAAACTGAAACGGACGAAAAGCAAATTTCCGACAACTTCTGTGTGAATTTCTTCGAGCTTAACAAATCGTCCCGTTGTTCGGACTGTTTGGGCTAAATCTTGAAATTGTGTTTTTAATGCTTTTGCGGTATTTACGGCACTTTCAGTATTACCACAACGCAATATTACCGAGCGGCTCATTGTGGAATTTTCGACGAATACGGAGATGGCGTTATCTTCTGCGCTGGTTGCTCTTGCGCCACGCCGAACCGAATTCCACAGCGGTGTTTCATAAGTTGCAAGCGGTGCGGATATGGTTTCGTTTATAACATTCCCTCTGATTTTTATTCCTTCAATCCATTTAGTGGGAATTGGAGTAAATAATTCGCTCATATTTATCCTTAATATTTCTAAAAATTGCATTAAGACGGTTGTTTTTTTATATCAAATAGTGCAATAAAAAATATCGAAGAGTGGGATTATTTATTCTTCTTCGGTCTTTCCCAATCTTTGACTTCTTTGAGTGGCGGGCGGGTGAAGGCGAGGATTTCTGCTGATACATTTTTAGTGATTACCGAACCTGCACCGATAGTCGCGCCGTCGCCGATTGCAACTGGTGCAACGAGAGCGGAATTTGAACCGATGAAAACGCGGTCGCCGATTGTCGTGCGATGTTTATTTGCGCCGTCGTAATTGCAGGTGATTGTGCCAGCACCGATATTGACATCTGCGCCGATTGTGCTATCGCCGATGTATGACAAATGATTGACTTTGCTTGCATTTCCGATGACAGATGCTTTAACTTCGACGAAATTACCGATTTTTGCTTGGTCGGAAATTGTGCTTTGCGGACGGATACGGGCGAATGGTCCGATTTGGCAATTTTTGCCGATGACTGCGTTTTCGATGATGCTCATTGGCTCGATTTTGCTGTTTTCGCCGATTTCTGCGTTTTCTATTATCGAGCCGCAGCTGATGAAAACACCGTCGCCAAGTGTTACTTTTCCCTTGAATGTGCAGTTTGGTTCAATGATTACATCAACTCCCACTGTGATTTCACCTGCGATGTAAGTTTGTTCAGGAGAAATTAAGGTAACGCCTTGGCGCATTAGTTCTTCTCTTTTGCGGTTTTGGTAGATTTTTTCTGCTTGGGCGAGTTGAATTCTGTCGTTAATTCCCAGTGCTTCGTCGGTATTTTGTGCGACAACTGCCGTAACATTGCCACCGTTTTTTTTGATTAGCGAGATAATATCGGTTAGATAATATTCTTGTTGAGCATTTGCATTATTGATTTTGACGATATTTTTTTTCAGTGCTTGATTGTCAATTAGCATCACACCAGTATTTATCTCTTTGACTAATTTTTCTTCACTGTTAGCATCTTTTTCTTCTACTATGCGAGTTACAGAATTATTCTCTCTGATAATTCTTCCATAACCTTTGGGATTATCCAAAATTGCTGAAAGTAGAACTAAATCTTGTTTTTCGGCGGCTTGCAATATTTCTTCGATTGTGTGCTTTTGTAATAACAGTGTGTCGCCGAGTAAAACAAGTGTCGCACCGTTATCGGGAATAATTTTTAATGCGCTTGCTACGGCATTGGCGGTTCCGAGTTGTTCTTTTTGTTCGATGAGTAGGGTATCGGGGAAATTTGCGCTGATTTTTGCTTTTACTTCATCGCCGCCGAAGCCGTAAATTACCGCGCTGCGCGATATTTCTGGAATGTTTTTAAGTGTATCTAACAAGTGAAAAATTATCGGTTTTGCTCCGAGTGATTGCAGCACTTTGGCGGATTTTGAGCGCATTCTTGTGCCTTTTCCAGCTGCCAAAATTACTACTGTTAGGTCATTTATTTGCATTGTTTCTCCAAGAAGATAGATTAAAGATTTTGATATTAACGGTTCTAGTAAAAATAATAAAAATTTATCCCTATTTGCAAAAATGAGAAATAACGGTTAAATTCTTATTGTTAATTATTCGCATTTGTAAATGCAATTAACAATCTTCAACTGTGCATTGTTTTTTAAGGAAATCAAATGAAAAAAATCTTATTTTTGACTATTACCGCTTGTTTTTCGCCCTTTGTTTTTGCTAATAAAGCTACAGATGATGCAGCTAAATGTGATGCAGGAGAGGGAAAAATTTGCCGCGAAATTGCTGGTGAAAAGCTAATTGCCCGTGATTTTCCTGCTGCGAAAAGATATTTAGAACTCGGCTGCGAGCATAAAGACCGTCTGTCTTGCGCTTATTTGGGTGAAATGTATTACTTCGGCGAGTTCCGTGTTGAGCAAAATCAGGACAAGGGCAAGGAATTGTTAGACCGTGCCTGCGAACTCGGGAGCGTGAGCCGTTGTGATTTCGCGCCTTTGGAATCTGCGCCAGTGAAAGCGCAAGATTTGCAAGTTTTTGAACCGACGGCTGATTTGCGCATTCACGCGAGAACTTATCGTAACAACTTAAATTATGAAAAAACAAAAAAAAGAAAAGTCTTTTATGACGAAAACGGTAAATATTCCGAAAAAGAAGTAGAAGGTGGTTTTTACCGTGAATATCTTGGCAAAACCGCTGACGGTAACTTAATCGCGCAAGATTTTTATCAAGATAACGATGCACCGCTTACGCCGATTGGGACGGTTTTATCGTTAAAAAATATTCCAGAGTATTTGCAGGATAAAAAAGTTAAGTTACCAATCCTTTCAGGTGATAATTTAGATACGATTATTAACTTCTATCCTAACGGAAGAGTGAAATTTTTCCGCCAAGAGAAGTTTATTAAATTAGCAGATAAGCAAGTTAAAGAAGAAGATAGAAATTACAAACAATACTTTTTTTATCCAAATGGCAAAATTGCAAGCCAAAGCGAACGGCAAAATAATCAAATCCGTGCGGTAAGTTTTTATAAAGAAAGCGGCAATATTGCTTCGTTTTCCGATACTTATATCGGTAAATATTCAGAGAATAAAAGCGAAGATGAAGTTATTCCATATTCCTATACTTATGCCGTAGATGGAACTCCGATATACGCAAAAATCAACAAAAAGATGCACTTTTTTGACCGCAAAGGTAATAATGCTTCTGGTATAAGAGTGTTGAAATTTGATGCAAATGGTGATTATGCAATTTGCAAAGAAACGCTATCTGAATTGTATAAGGAAATTAAAGCAGCTTTACGGATAAATGTTGAGTTTGAGTAAAAAAGGAATGTAAGACAAAAAACGGCAATAGTGTTATTTTTAACCGCATTTGCCGTTATTTTTAGAGATTTGTTGTAAAAAAACTAACGAATTTATTAAGCTTTTTTATATAAATTCGTGTTTTTAACGATCAAAAGTGTCAAAATATTTTCACACTTTGTAGTGCAGATTTTCTGATGTCCATCAGAAATTTTCATTTTCTTCACAAAAAACTAGGAGACAGCAAATGGCTGAATTGCAAAAAAAATATGGACTTTTTATCAACGGTGAATTTCGTGATGCATCTGACGGTGCAACGCTAAAAACTTACAACCCAGCAACGGGTGAGCTTTTGGCAGAAATCGCTGATGCAACCGAAAAAGATGTTGATGACGCGGTAAAAGCGGCGCGCGAGGCGTTCAAAAAATATAAATGGACAACTCCTGCGCAAAGAAGCGAATTACTGCTCAAAATTGCCGACATCATCGAAGCAAATAAAGAGCATTTAGCGCAAGTTGAAAGTATGGATAACGGTAAGCCAATCCGTGAAACTCTCAATGTTGATGTGGCGTTTTCCATCGAGCATTTCCGCTATTTTGCTGGCGTAATTCTTGGCGAAGAAGGTCAGGCAAGCGTTTTGAACGAACAGCATTTGTCGATTATTTTGCGTGAGCCGATTGGGGTTGTCGGACAAATTGTTCCGTGGAATTTCCCATTCTTGATGGCTGCTTGGAAACTCGCGCCAGTGCTTGCGGCAGGCGATGCTACCGTCTTCAAACCGTCTTCTGAAACCAGTTTGAGTGTGCTTGAACTTGTGCGTTTGATTAAAGATGTTCTACCGAAAGGCTTACTCAATGTGGTTACGGGTAAAGGTAGCAAGGCTGGTAACTATTTGAAAGACCATAAAGGTTTGGACAAACTCGCATTTACGGGTTCTACCGAAATCGGACGCGATGTTGCGGTTGCGGCTGCGGATCGGATTATTCCTGCAACTTTGGAGCTCGGCGGTAAATCAGCAAATATCTTCTTCGACGATGCGGATTTGGAAAAAGCTCTCGACGGCTTGCAACTTGGAATTTTGTTCAACCAAGGTCAAGTTTGCTGCGCTGGCTCACGGATTTTCGTGCAAGAAAGTTTCTACGACAAATTCGTCGCCGAGGCGGTAAAACGCTTCAATGCGGTAAAAGTCGGCGATCCGCTCGATCCGAATACGCAAATGGGCTCGCAAGTTAATAAAGGTCAAGCCGAGAAAATTTTGGAATATGTCAAGATTGGCGTAAGTGAAGGTGCAACCATCGCTTGCGGCGGTGAAGCTTATACCGAAGGCAAATGCGCAAACGGTGCATTTGTTAAACCAACGCTTTTGACGAATGTAAATAACAAAATGCGGGTGGCACAAGAGGAAATCTTCGGTCCAGTCGGTGTGGTGATTAAGTTCAAAGATGAAAAAGACTTAATCGAAATGGTGAACGACTCTGAATACGGTCTTGGCGGCGGTATCTTTACCAAAGACATCACTCGTGCTTTGAATGTTGCGCGCGCAATGGAAACTGGTCGCGTTTGGGTTAATACTTACAACCAAATTCCTGCGGGCTGTCCGTTCGGTGGTTGGAAGAAATCAGGTATCGGTCGGGAAACTCACAAGGTAATCCTCGAACATTACACCCAAATGAAAAATATTCTCATCGACCTTACGGGACAAACCAGCGGTTTCTATCCAGCTCCGTAAGCGATTTAGAAGTTTTCTATTTCACATTAGTTAAGAACAAAAACCGCCGTAGAAATACGGCGGTTTTCTATTTGTTTTGTCTGTCTCTTATAGCTCTTCGTCGCTTATGAACGCGGAACTGGAACGCTATCGAGTATTTCCTTAATGATTTCACTAATGCTTATACCGTCAATTTCCGCTTCTGGACTACGGCGCACTCGGTGGCGTAAAACGGGTAGGGCGAGTGCTTTGATGTCTTCTGGCAGAACAAAATCGCGCTGTTGGAGAACGGCTCTTGCGCGAGCTGAAACTAAAAGTGCAATGCCCGCGCGCGTTCCAGCACCGTTTTCTAAATGTTGATGATTGCGACTTTGGCGAACTATTTCAGTGGTGTAGCGAATAATTCTGCTATCAACGGTGATGTTTTTGAGTGCTTGCTGCAAAACGGGTAAATCATCGGCTAGAAGAACTTTTTCGTTCGAGAGAGTTTTATTTTTCAGCGGTGTGTCGTAAGTCAAAATTCGTTCGAATAGCGCGATTTCTTCTGCTTCGCTGGGATAGGAAATATGGATATTGAGCAGAAAACGGTCGAGTTGCGCTTCTGGCAGACGGTAAGTTCCTTCTTGTTCGAGCGGATTTTGCGTCGCCAAAACCATAAACGGAGCTTGGATGGCAAGCGTATTTCCTTCGATTGTGGCTTGCCGCTCCTGCATAACTTCCAACAGTGCCGCTTGGGTTTTAGCAGGAGCACGGTTAATTTCGTCGGCAAGCAGCAAATTAGTAAAAACAGGACCTTTTTGCAGTTTGAATTTATGTTCTGACGGGTCGTAAATCATTGTGCCCGTGATGTCTGACGGCATCAAGTCGGGAGTGAATTGAATTCTTTTGAAGTCAGCATCAATGCTTTTTGCCAGAGCTTCAACCAGCAGCGTTTTACCGAGACCTGGCACGCCTTCAATCAAAATATGACCGCCAGCAAGAAGCGCAATGATGCTTTGTTCGATAACTTCTTTTTGTCCGACGATTGTTTGTTCCAGATTGCGGTAGAGATTGCTGGCGACTGCACGCAATTGTTCGATTTCACTTGACATTATTTTTCCTTTTGCTACTAGCGGTTTGACGGCGAAATTATAGTCGTTTCAGTTCAAAATAAGACAAGGCAGCGAGCTGAAGACAGTATCTAGAATACGGCGAGGCGAAGCTAACGCAGTATTATTTTGAAATGGAACGACTATATCTTGATTTTTCCAGTTCTGTTGCCTTATTGCGCCTTGTGTGCTTGAAAAACCGCGCTTTGGGGCGATTTACAACCGCGTTTTTTATTTTTGGAGAAAGCAATGTTTGATGCACATTCGACGACCATTCTTTCGGTTCGACGCGGAAATTGCGTTGCGATTGCGGGAGACGGTCAAGTAACCTTGGGACATACGGTGATGAAAGGCAATGCTCGCAAAATTCGCCGTCTTTATAAAAATTCGATTTTGGCGGGATTTGCTGGTGCTACGGCGGACGCTTTCACGCTTTTTGAATTATTCGAAGGGAAGCTGGAAGCAAATGACGGTCAGCTTTTGCGAGCAGCAGTTGAGATGACCAAAATGTGGCGCACCGAACGGACTTTGCGGCATTTAGAGGCGATGTTGATTGTTGCCGACCGTAAAAACACTCTGATTTTGAGCGGTAACGGCGATATTGTGGAAACGGAAGACGATATTGCGGCGATTGGTTCTGGCGGTGCTTATGCGCTTTCAGCCGCGCGCGCACTTTTTTATAACACCGAACTTACCGCCCCAGAAATCGCTAAAAAATCACTCGAAATTGCAGGCAACATCTGCATTTACACCAATCAAAACATCATCTGCGACCAGTTATCAGAAGAGGAATAAAAAATGAGTTCATACCGCGATTTGAATATGACACCGCGCGAAATTGTTGAAGAATTAGACCGTTACATCATCGGGCAGAAAGATGCCAAAAGAGCGGTTGCCAATGCAATGCGTAACCGTTGGAGAAGACGGCAAGTTGCCGAACCGCTTCGAAGTGAAATTACTCCGAAAAATATTTTGATGATTGGACCGACTGGTGTCGGTAAAACCGAAATTGCACGGCGGCTTGCCAAACTCGCCGAAGCACCGTTTATCAAAGTGGAAGCGACCAAATTCACCGAAGTTGGCTATGTCGGGCGCGATGTGGATTCGATTATTCGTGATTTAGCGGATACGGCGGTAAAACTCGAACGGGAGAGGGCGCGGGTGCAAGTGCAGAGTAAAGCGCGTGAGCAAGCGGTAGAGCGGGTTTTGGATATTCTTATTCCGCCTGCGACCAAAACTCCTGCTTGGTATGAAGATAACGAAAAACCCGAAGAAGATGCAGCCCGCAAAGCTTACCGCGAGAGGCTTTTGCGCGATGAAATGAACGACAAAATTATCGAAGTTGATGTAGTCCGTCCCGAAGCGCAAATCGAAATAATGACTCCGCCTGGGATGGAAGAAATGAGCCAGCAGCTCGGGGAAATGTTCAAAAATTTCGGTAAAGAGAAAAAAATCAAGCAAAAAATGACCGTCGCGGAAGCTCTTGTCAAACTCGCCGAAGAAGAAGCCGACAACTTGATAAACGAAGAAGAAATCCGTGCTGGCGCGGTAAAAAATGCCGAAGAAAACGGAATTGTTTTTATCGATGAAATCGACAAAATCGCGCACCGTAGCGATGTTCGCGGCGGTGAACCGTCCAGAGAAGGAGTGCAACGGGATTTGCTACCGCTAGTTGAAGGAACGGCGGTTTCAACGAAATACGGAATAATCAAAACCGATCACATTTTGTTTATCGCTAGCGGTGCTTTCCATTTGGCAAAACCGTCCGATTTAGTTGCGGAATTGCAAGGTCGCTTGCCTGTTAGAGTTGAATTAAACGCGCTTACTGCCGAAGATTTCAAAAGAATTTTGACCGAACCTGATGCCTCTTTGATTAAGCAATACAAGGCACTTTTTGCCGCCGAAGAAATAAATTTAGAGTTCTCCGAAGACGGTATCGCCAAAATCGCCGAAACCGCGTATCAGGTCAATAAGAAAACCGAAAACATCGGTGCAAGACGCTTATACACCTTGATGGAACGGATTACTTCTGAACTTTCCTTCAACTGTGCGGATAAACCAGCAGGCGAAACGGTCAAAATCGATGCGGAATTTGTCGAAAAAGCTCTGGGCAATATTTGCGAAGACGAAGATTTAAGCCGTTTTGTTTTGTAAAAAATAGCCGTTTATTACAACTTTCGGGTTATGAAATATACGATGCTGATTAACAAAATAATCAACTAGTTTTTTTATAAAAAATTGATAGCTTTTGCTAGAATTGCTCGGCGTTTTCGGGCGTTTTTGGACTTTATATTTCTTTATTTTTCAATCTTTTCAATCAACAAGGAAGACAAACTATGACATTAAAAGTCGCTATTAACGGATTTGGTCGTATTGGTCGTTTGGCGATGCGCCGTTTAGCAAATGATTCTGCGGTGCAAGTTGTTGCGATTAACGATATTTCTGGCGATGCTTCAATGCTCGCTCATTTGTTCAAATATGACACCGCACAAGGTCGCTTCGACGGAACGGTGGAATCCGATGCCGAACATCTCATCATCAACGGCAAATCAATCAAAATGCTCGAAATCAAAGATCCAACTCAACTACCTTGGGGCGATTTGGGTATTGATGTAGTTTTGGAATGCACGGGCGTTTTTGCTAGCAAAGAAAAATCACAAGCGCACATCAACGCTGGTGCGAAGCGAGTTTTGATTTCTGCTCCTGCGGGAAATGATGTTCCAACCGTGGTTTATGGTGTAAATCAACAAGTGCTCAAAGCCGATGACAAAATCGTTTCTGGCGCATCTTGTACTACAAACTGTCTCGCTCCGATGGCGAAAGTATTACAAGATTCTTTCGGTATTGAGCAAGGCGTGATGACCACAATCCACGCATACACAGGCGATCAAATGACCTTGGACGGTCCGCACCGTAAAGGCGACAAACGCAGAGCTCGGGCGGCGGCGGCGAATATTGTTCCAAATAGCACGGGCGCTGCAAAAGCTATCGGTTTGGTTATTCCTGAATTGCAAGGCAAACTCGACGGTGCAGCGCAACGGGTTCCTGTTCCGACTGGTTCTTTAACCGAATTGGTAACGGTTCTCAAAAAGGCGGTTACAAAAGACGAAATCAATGCGGCGATGAAAGCGGCAGTTAGCGATTCTTTCGGCTATACCGAAGAAGAGTTGGTTTCATCAGACATCATCGGCATAACACAAGGTTCGCTCTTTGATGCAACGCAAACCAAAATCGTCGATGTTGGCGGTAAGCAATTAGTGAAAACGGTTGCTTGGTATGACAACGAAATGTCATACACCTGCCAGTTGGTGAGAACTTTGAAACATCTCGCGACCGTGTAAAAAATCGCATAAATAAAGCAAAACCCCGTGAAAAAACGGGGTTTTTTCGTTTTATCCGTGTATGAAAAAAAATAGTGTTTATTGCAAAAGCAGTACCAGCACAAATGCAATAAATAAACCGATGAAAAGTCCAGCTAGATTACGGATGATGCGTTTTTTATTCATATGCAAGTCCTTGATTTATTAAGAAATAATTAACTAATTAGCAAAATAACACTCTGTTCAACGAAAGGAAAATTGTATGCGTTTAGTATGTAAATGTCTTATTTTTGTATGTTTATCGATATCGAATCTTCCTGTTTTTGCCGAATTGATGCTTGCCCAAAATTATCACGATGAAGAAGTTATCGGTTGGCTGGCGAGCGAAAAACTCGACGGTATCCGTGCTTATTGGGACGGTAAAAAGCTTATTTCCCGTTCTGGTAAAGAATTTTTGAATACCGCGGAATTTGTCCGTGATTTTCCGAATTTTCCGATTGACGGCGAACTCTGGATTGCTCGCGGTGAATTTGAGCAAACGATGAGCAAAGTCCGTAGCGGTGATTATTCAGGAATTTCGTTCAATATTTTTGATGTGCCAGGTCAGGAGGGCGGAGTTCTAGCGCGTTTGCAGGTTTTGGAAAATTATTTGAATAGCAAGCCTGAGCTTAAATCTCGCATCAAAGTGATACCGCAAAAGCAAATCCGCGATATCAATGAAGCTCGCAAAATGCTTTTTGATATTGAACGGCAAGGCGGTGAAGGTGTGATGTTGCGGCATCCTGATGCGCCTTATGTGCCAGGTCGGACGGACAATATGCTGAAATTAAAGAGTAAAGAAGATGCTGAATGTCGGGTAACCAAGCATTATTCTGGTAACGGTCGCAATGTAATACGGCTTGGCTCGCTTGATTGCAAGGATTTATCGAACGGAATAACGGTGAGAATTGGCACGGGATTTACGGATGCCGAACGGGATAATCCACCGCCAGTCGGTGCGGTGATAACTTACCGTTACTCTGGTTATACCGCGAAAGGCAAACCGCGTTTTCCAACTTTTTATCGGGTTTATCGAGAACCGATTAAGTGATTACCTGTGCCGAAAAAATAAAAAATCCGCCGTTTTTTGGCGGATTTTTGTATAGTCGTTTCAATTCAAAATAAGACAAGGCAGCGAGCCGAAGACAGTATGCTTAATACGGCGAGGCGAAGAGAACGCTATTATTTTGAAGTGGAACGACTATATTTCAAATAAATACATTAGCGGACATAATCAGCACGCATTACTACACGGGCGTGAAATGTTCCAGCTTGACAGATAACTTCGCCGCCAGTAATCGGCTGTTTTTCAAACCAAGAATGCAGATTGGAAACCCCGCGAGCTCCGTTTTTTGCTGCTGTGCGTTGGAATTTAGCCGCAGCGTTGATAACCGCGCGCTCGCAAGCAACGGCATCAGTGCGACCAGAAGCATTGGCAGATTGATGAGTTATGTCATTTTGCTTAATAACTTGACCTGGAATTTGGTCAAAAGAAACCTGAATTGGAAATTTATTGAGAAATCTTTGCGCTTGTGCGGTTTGCAAAATTGCTCGACCGTTGCAGCGGTAAAGAACATTTTTTCCGCCAGTTGCTAAATCACCGCGAGCGAGTGTGCAAAAACCGCTTTGTTGTCCAACTTCGGTTGGGTTATTTCCTCCGCGACAGGCGGTAAGCAAGCAAGCGGTTATCAGTAAAGAAGAAAAAATAATTTTTTTCATAAATTATTCCTTTTGATTTGTGAAAAGTTTTATTGGGAGATTGATAAAAATTTATCTGCAAATAAGTTAAAAATTTTGCGGATATGATACAATAGTTTCTATACTGTTGTTGAACTAATATTAAATTGTTTTTTTTTTTTTTTTTTGTGTTATAAACAAGATGCATTGCAATTTTTCTATTAAGGCTTGGAATGCGGTTTCAAGTTATTTTTCCCGAAAAGATGATTGGCGAGCTTATTTCGATGGTGCAGATTTGGCGGATTTTTCTTCCGTTAAACCAGATTTGAGCTTTTTGCCTGCAATTGAACGCCGCAGACTGGGAGTAAGCGCGCGGCTTGCTTTTGCTGCGGCTTGGAATTTATTTGACCAGAAAAAAGCTTGTCCCGTTGTTATGGCTTCGCACGACGGAGAAATTAACCGTTCTTTTCGGCTTTATTTAGATTTGTTGCGCGATGGTCTTATTTCTCCGATGAGTTTTGGTCTGTCTGTGCATAACGCGATTTGCGGTCAATGGACGCTTTTTAGACAAGATAATTCCGAAGTGTCCGCAATTGCTGCGAGTGCGGCGGTTTTGGAAGCGGGAATTGTTGAAAGTGTCGGTTTTTTAGCCGACGGTTATGAGGAAGTTTTGCTGATTGTGGCAGAAGAACCGCTGGCAGAGGAATTTGCGGTGAAACCATATTGCCGTGCGCCGTTTCCTTATGCTTTGGCGATGCGAATTACGAAAGGAGATATGTGGAAATTAGAGCGAAGAGAGGAAAAAAATAATCAAGCTGGTGCTTTTTATTGGGGAGCTTTTAATTGGATTGATGCGAGTTTAAGCGAGAGATTAAGCTTTATGAATGACTATAACACGGGAAATTGGCAGTGGTCGCGCTTGTAATCCAGAAAGTTTCTATCTGTTGGCGATTTATTGCAACGGGATTAGGTTATTTGATTTTCGGGTTTTTCGGTTTAATTATGTCACTCTTCTTGCTTATTTTTTACTCTGTTAAGTTTAATAGAAGCCATAACGGACAAATCTTTGCTCGCAAAATAGTAGCTTTTTCTTGGAAGTTGTTTTCTTATTATATAGTATTTTCTGGTGTATGCAAAATAAACTATCAAGGATTAGAAAAATTAGGCAGAAGAGGGCAGATAATTTTATGCAATCACCCCAGTTTATTGGATGTGGTTTTTTTATTTAGCCGTATTTCAAATACGAACATTGTGGTTAAAAAAGAACTACTCAAAAATCCCGTAATGATTGGACAAGTGAAAGCTTGCGGATTTCTTGTGAATGAGGATATTTCAGTTGAAAGCGCGGTGGAGAGCTTAAATAAAGAGGCAATTTTGCTTTTTCCAGAAGGAACAAGAACTCGCTTGAATGAAAAAAACAAATTCAACCGTGCGGCAATTTCTTTTGCCCTCCATACGGCAAAAATCATCACTCCTGTAAAAATAAAAATGCAGCCTGCAAACTGGACAAAAGGTCAGAAATGGTGGAAAATTCCTACTGTTCGACCAAAATACGAGTTTATTGTAGGTCAAGATATAATTGTTGCAGATTATTTAGCGAATACTCAAATACCAATTGCCGCAAGAAAGCTTACTACTGAATTGGAAAACTACTTTAATCAAAAATAGAAAGGAATATCAATGGAAGAGTTTTATACGGAAATAAAACAGCTGATTATCAACACTCTGGATTTGGAAGATATTAGCCCAGAAGAGATTGACACGAATGCACCGTTGTTTGGTGATGGTGGTTTGGGGCTTGATTCAGTTGATGCTTTGGAACTTGGAATGGCGGTGCAGAAAACTTATAAATTCAAGATTGATTCGGAAAATGTTTCAATGCGGGAAAGTTTTGAAAATGTTGCAACACTCGCTGACTTTATTAGTAAAAATCGAGGTGATAAATGAAAAAAATGACGGAAGAGGAAATTAAAAAATTATTATTTGCTGCATTAACCGAATTATTCGAAATTGAAGCTGAAAAAATCACATTATCTAGCAATTTATATGAAGACTTGGATATAGATAGCATTGACGCAATTGACTTGATTGATTACATTCAAAAACAAACGGGATATAAAGTCCGTGCCGAAGATTTTAGAGCGGTGAGAACGGTTGAAGATGTAATTCAAGCAGTGATAAAAATTCAAAATTCAAGTCAGGTATAAGACAATAAAAATAACGAGCAAGTGATGAAAAGATTTGTCTTTTTTCTGCTTGGTTTAATTAGTTTTCTATATCCATTCTTTTGGTATTTTGGACGAGAAAAATTCTTCACTCTTTTGGCAATAATAATGGCTTGTTTATGGTTTATTCGCGGAATTTATGTGCAAATATTTGGGCAGAAAATTATTGCTTTTAGTTTATCGCTATTTTTCACTCTTTTATTATTTTTCCGCCAGCAAAATGCAATGTATTTTTATCCTATCTTGGTAAATTTTTTATTCTTCTTGCTATTTTTTTCTTCCCTCTTTCGAGAAGAAACGATGATTGAAAAATTGGCAAAAATACAAAATCCCAATTTACCGCAGGAAGGAATTATTTATACCCGTAAAGTAACCAAAATCTGGTGTGTGTTCTTTGTGATAAATGCCGCTGTTGCTGGATTGCTGGCTATTTTTGAGTTTTATCAATTATGGGCAATTTACACAGGAATAATCTCCTATCTTTTAATTGGAATATTGCTGGCTAGCGAATATTTATATCGAAAATTTTATTTGCGTATTAACTGATGAATAAAAATAAAAATTTCTTTCTTGCGGCAATTATTCCGCACTATCGCCACGAAAAAACTCTACTCTTTGTAGTGGAAAAATTGCAAGAACATAATTTAACCGTGTTTGTCGTTGATGATTGTTCAGGAAATACTGCCGATGAGGTTTTAGAGCAATGCCGTGTGAAAGGAGTAAAAGTCATTCAAAGAAACATAAATGGCGGCAAAGGTGCGGCAATGAAGGACGGGATTAGGGCGGCAGCAGCGGAAAATTTTACAAATGTTCTACAAATTGATGCAGATGCTCAGCATAATTTTGACGATATAGCACAAATGATTGCAATTGCGCGACAAAATCCCGATGATTTGGTTTGTGCTAATCCGATTTACAGCGAAGATGCACCGCGTGCGCGAATTGTCGGTCGCAAAATTACTAATTTTTGGAACCTGATTAACTCTTGTTCGAGAGAAATTAAAGACGGAATGTGCGGTTTTCGCATTTATCCGTTGTCGATAACGATGAAAATAATAGAAAAATACCAAATTGGCAACCGAATGGATTTTGATAATGAAATTTTGCTGCATTTTTATTGGAATAAGGTGAAATTTCATTGGATTGATTCGCAAGTGAAATATCCAGCCGATGGAATTTCGCATTTTGCCTTGTTTCGTGATAATTGGATTATTAGCAAAATGCACGCAGGACTTTTTTTTATCTCTTTACGGCAAAAATTAGGCTTTTATGAACGGGTTAAATAAGCAAAATAAAGTTCATTGGGCACTTGAAAAAGAACGGGGAAGTTATTTTTTTCTGAAATTAACTTTAATTTTAGTGCGATATTTGCCGTTATTTATTTGCTATTTTTTTGTCTATATCGTTTGCATTTATTTTTATATAAGTTCTAGACAATTAAGAAAAAATATTTTGCATTATCAAAATAACTTGAATAAAACTTTTCCTGAAAATAATTTGCCGAAAAAATTTCCGATTTTTTTGCAAGTGGTGAATTTTGGCACTTCTATTGTTGATAGATTTGCGGTTTGGTCAGGAAAAATTGCTCACAAAAATTTGCTTATATCCGATCCTGATGGAATTATGGAGCGCTTGACAAACAATAAACGCGGAGAAATTTTTATTTGTTCGCATCTTGGAAATCTAGATGTTTTGCGCGGCTTTTTGCATATTTATCCTGAATTTAAGCTCAATATTTTGCATCACTCCCAAAATGCCAAAATGTTTAACCGTGTGTTAGAGGAAAGCGGTGCGGAGAATATTCGGCTTATTCAAGTAAGCGAATTAGATGCGGATTTTATGCTGAAACTGTCGAACAAATTAGAACAAGGAGAATGGATAGTCATTGCTGCTGACCGCATTCCTTTGTCAGGAAATAAATACTGTTCGGTTAAATTTTTGGGGGAGGAAGCTAATTTTCCAACTGGTTCTTGGCTGTTAGCAAGCATATTAAAAGCACCGACTAATACCATTTTTGCCTTAAAAGAAAAGAGTAAATTCAGGCTTATTTTGCGTAATTTTTCAAGTGTTGAAGATATTAGAAATAAACGAAAAAATTTCACCCCTTTGATTGAAAAATATTCTACTGTTTTAGCTGAAATTGCCAGAGAATATCCCCTGCAATGGTTTAATTTTTTCGATTTCTGGCAGCAAGGTAGAGAAAACAAATAATTTTTACACTCTTAATATGTTTTGGAGATAAATAAATAATGGCAAAACAGCATATTTTTATTCGAGAACGACTTCAAATGCAGGCGCATTTTTTTGATGTTGATTCGGTTAATGTGGTTTGGCACGGAAATTATGTCAAGTATTTTGAAATTGCCCGTTGCAATTTGCTTGACAAAATTGGCTACGGCTATAACCAAATGCGCGCTGATGGTTTCGGTTATCCAGTGGCAAAATTTGAGTGTAAATATTTAGCACCGATTCGTTTTGCGGATATTTTTGAAGTTGAAGCTTGTTTGACGGAATATGAAAGTTCTTTGCAGTTTTTATACTTTATTTTTGATAGAAGAGGTAGAAAAATTACTCGTGCCAGTTCAATGCAAGTTTGCATTCGTTTAGATACTTTTGAAAGCTGTTTTAGCACATCGGAAAAACTGCAAACAGTGGTAAAAAATTATTCTGGTTATATTCCAAAAGAAGAGGAATAGGAGAAAATAATGCGAAAAATATTTTTGTTTTTAAGTTTAATAAGTTCAGTTAATTTATATGCTTTTTCTTTGCAAGATTTGAAAATTCAGCTTGAAAATCAGCAAAATATTCAAGGCGATTTTCATCAGGAAAAATACTTGAAAGGAATAAATAATCCCTTGCTAACTCGTGGTAAGTTTTCTTTGCACCAAGGTAAAAATGCCGAACTTTTGTGGAATATTTCCGCGCCGATTGAATTGCAATTAAAAGTTAATAAACACGGAATATCCCAGTGGAATGGGGATAAACAAGACTGGATTGCAAGTGCAGATAAAAATCAAAGCGAGCAGGTGAAACTATTTTTAGCGATTTTGTCAGGCAATAGTTCGGAGCTTGCAAAGTATTTTGATTTGCAAATTACTGGTGATGAGGATAATTGGCAATTAGAAATGCTTCCTAGTAATAATTTAGTCCAGCAGATTTTTAATAAAATCATAATAAAAGGCGGAAAAAATATCAAAACAGTAGAAATTTTAGAAGCGGCTGGTGAAAGAACTTTGCTGTATTTTGAAGTTAAAAAGTAAATAATAAAGTTATGAATAAAGAAGAAATAACATTAAAAGATTTTATTTTTAAGCGCAAAGAGCGGCAATTTACTTCTGATTGGACAACGGCTCAATTTATCGAAACAGTTAAATTTTTAAGCAACTATTTATTAGAAAAAAATATTGAAAGAGTGTGCTTAAAATTTACCGACACTGCTCGTTTTACGGCTAGTATTTTTGCTTGTCTTGCTGCTGGCTGTGAAATTTATTTACCGAATAATTTAACCGTAAAGACCCGTGAATTTTTATCTGAAAGAGGGGTGTTTTGGATAAGCGATGATGTGAAAACTGCTGACTTTTATTTTTCTGCTGAAATTGAAAAAATTGAAAGCACAAAAGATTTAGCGAATTTTGAGGACAAAGCTCGGATTTTTGTTTTTACATCAGGCACGACGGGAGAAAGCAATATCGTCGCAAAAACTTGGTCTCAAACTGCACTAGAAGCGGAATTTATCGCGGAAAAAATGCAAAAATATCGCGCCCGAACCGCAATTTCTTCGATTATTCCTGAGCATTTATACGGTTTAAGTTTCCGGGTTTTTGCTGCTTTTTTGCTGGATTGGATCTTTACTCGCACGCGTTATTTGTATCCCAATGAACTACTTTTAGCGGCTAATTGTCCTAGTTTGTGCTTATCATCTCCTGCGGTTTTGAACCGTTTTGACTTCGATTTGTCCGATGAACTCAAAGAAAAAATTAAAAATATTCAGGTCTTTTTCACCGCAGGCGGCAAAATTGCTCCCACCGTTGTGAATAAATTGCGCGATTTTGGAACGGAAGTTATTGATATTTACGGTTCGACGGAAACAGGGCTGATTTCTTTTCGTGAGGATAATGATGAGTATCAGATGTTTGAAGAAGTGCAAATTGAGACTGCGGAAAACTCGACATTTATTACTACACCTTGGGCGGGGCGAATGCAAATTGGCGATTGTCTAGATATTTCGCAAGGAAAATTTCGAATTTTAGGCAGAGCTGATCGCGTGATAAAAATTGCGGAAAAACGCTACTCTTTGGATGAAATTGAGCATTTTTTACTAGAAAATAATTTGATTTCTGATATTGCACTGTGCTTAAAAAATAACCGTGAAAGATTATTTGCAGCGATTGCTTTAAGTGCTGAAGGGATTGAATTTTTACGCAATTACGGTCGTAAGTCTTTGATTTTGCAAATAAAAAATTATATGCAGGAGCAATTTGATGCTTTGGCAATTCCGCGCTATTTTCGTTTTGTGCGAAATTTAGCCCGTGGAAATACTCATAAAATTTCTCGCAAAACCATTGACAAACTTTATCAAGATGGTGAAAAAATTGAATTTATCCGTGCAGACAATATTGACGGGAAAGCTGCTGAAATAACTTTTCGTGCTCGTGTTCCTCTTGATTTGCCGTATTTTGCAGGACATTTTGCAAGTTTTCCACTTGTTCCTGGTGCGGTGGAGGTGCTTTGGATTGAGGATTTAATTAAGCAATTTGATTGGGGACGGCGCAAAATTTTGCGGATTGAAAATCTCAAATTTGCGCATTTTGTCCGACCTGATGATGAACTTTGCATTACATTGAATTACGATGCTGATAAAGACAAAGCATATTTTGCGATTTCTGTTTTGGATAAAACTTGCACTTCGGGAAGAATATGTTTTTCGTAAAGTTTTATCAAAAAATTCTGGCAATTTCTTTTTTATTGCTTGTTTTTTTATTATTTTTACCGAAAAATAACTTTATTCAAACCGATTTAACTGCGCTTTTGCCTGAAAACCGTATTGCAAATCAAGCTGAAAATGCGGCGAATAACCGTGAATTGCAAACATTTAACCGCAATATTATTTTGCTTTTTGGAGCGGACGATTACGATCAAGCCAAATCTATGATGAAAAAAACACTTGATTTATGGCGAAAGAGTGGTATTTTTTCTAGCATAGAGAGCGATTTTTTACCGAAAATAGATGAAATTCGCACAGATAGCATTAAATATTCGCTTGCAACTTTTCCCCGTGAATATTCTGAAATTCTTCGTACCAATGCGGAAAAATATATTTCTTTGCGTATCACTGAAATTTTCAATCCTTTTTGGCAAACAATAAACAATATTTCCGATGATTTATTTGCTTTTTCACGGGGATTTATGTTGCAAAAATCACTTGGTAATATGCAATATAAACTGGAAGATGGTAGTTTATTTGTTGAGAGAGATGGAAAAAATTGGTTGTTTTCCCGTGCAATTTTAGAGGAAAATTCGCTTCCTGCCAAAGAATTATTGCAATTATTATCAGAAACAGAGGAGATTGCAAATAGAGAAGGAGTGGAATTTTTAGCAACAGGAGGAGCGATTTTTTCAGCAAAAGCCAAGATTATTTCTGAAAAAGAGAGTAGTTTTTTGTCGTTTATTGGGATAAGTCTTACTTTTTTCTTGCTAATTTATGTTTTCCGTTCTTTCAAAATTTTTCTTTTATTTTTACCGATATTCATCGGGCTTTTTGCTTCTTTTTTAATTACTGTATTGATTTTTCGTGAAATTCACATCATTGTGCTGGTGATTGGCAGCAGTTTGATTGGGCTTTTGGTTGATTTTCCCTTGCATTTTTTGGCAGGAACTTTGTTTGCAGAAAATGGCAAATGGCAGGCAAATGTCGTAATGCGTCGCACAATTCCCGCGTTTTCTTTGAGTTTATTGATTACGGTTTTGGGATATTTTCTGCTTTTATTCACTCCGCTTGCGATTTTGCGGCAAACGGCTTGTTTTTCGGCTTTTGCTTTGATTTTTTCATTTATTGCGAGTTATTTTCTAATGCCAAAATTGTTCAATAATTTTGCCCTAGAAAATAAAAATTTATTACTTACAGTTGATAAATTAAGTCGAAATATCAGCAAAATCAGCTTATTTATTTTTAACCATCGGATTATTTTTAGCCTATTTTTCGGCATTTTTATTGTTGTGGGACTATTAAAATCTAATTGGAATGATGATATTCGCAATTGGATTATTTTATCGCCAAAAATGCTAGAAGATGCGAAAAAAATTACTGATATTTCAGGTATCGGACAAAATAATAAACGGCTTTTAATTACCGCAAAGAGTGAAGAAAAATTATTTGAAATTGCGCATAATTTAGAAGAAAATTTGCCACAAGAGGCAGAAATTTTCGGATTACATCAATATTTTAGAACCGAAAAAGAACAAGAACAAATTAAAGCCGCTATAAGGCAAGTTAAAAATAATGAACAAGCATTAGCAGAAATAGAGAAAATTGGCATCGAGAGGGAAGAAATTATTCGGCAATTAGATAAATTTGCTAATTTAGAAAATATTTCTGCAAAAGAATTGCTAGAAAGCTCGATGATGGAACATTGGCGGAATTTTTATTTAGGAAAAATTGCTGATAAATCAGATAATTACGCGATTATTTTGCAATTTTCTGCTGAATTTTCAAATAATCAAATGCAGGATATTATTGATAAAAATTGCCGAGAAGAGTGCAAAATTTTAGATAAAAGAGAGGAGTTAAATGAATTATTTTCCCAAACTCGCTATCAAGCCTTGTTTATCAAAATTTTCTCTTTATTTTTAGCCTTTTTTGCTTTACTTTATTTTACGGGATTTAAGCGGGCATTATTGATTATTTTCTTACCGTCAATGGCTTCGATAATAACAATTGCAATTTTTTCTTATCTTAATTTGTCAATAGGTTTATTTACAATTTTTGGAATGTTACTTGCAGCGGCAATTGGTTTAGATTATGTTCTTTATGCTATTTATGCAAAAGAGGGTAAAAAATTAAAAATAACGGCAATATCTTTGGCAGCAATTACAACGGGAATATCTTTTGCATTACTTGCATTTAGCAGCATTCCAGCGGTAAAAGAATTTGGAATGAGTGTTGCGTTTGCTGTGTTTATTAGTTGTATTTTTGCATTATTTTTAACGACTAATCTGGATAAGCTAAACTTTTAGCTATATTTTTCTTATCAATTTTTAAGGAGAAACAAATGGAAAGAAGGCAGGTTGTGATTATCGGAGCAGGACCAAGTGGTTCAGCTGCGGCTTCCTTTTTACATCGGACGGGAATTGATTGTGTTGTGCTTGACAAAATTCATTTTCCCCGTTTTGTTATCGGTGAAAGTCTGTTGCCGAATTGCAGCGAAATTTTGGCAGATGCGGATTTGCTTTCCGCGGTTGAGAGTGAAATAACTTTTCAGTTCAAAAACGGTGCGGCATTTTCTTGGGGTGAGCGTTATGCGTATTTCGATTTCACTAAAAAATTCTCGCCTGGGCGTGGGACAACATATCAAGTTCGTCGTGCTTTGTTTGACAAAATTTTGATTGATACGGTAGCAAGTCGCGGTGTAGAAGTGCGTTTTGGCGATGAAGTTATCGGTTTTTTAGATGCAGAGCGCGGTGCAATTTTGACGGTTAAATCGGAAAACGGGGAAACTTATCAAATTCAAGCCGATTTTGTTTTGGACGCTTCGGGTTACGGTCGAGTTTTGCCGCGGCTTTTGAATTTAGAAATACCGTCAGATTTACCGCCGCGCGAGGCTCATTTCACTCACATTGATGACAACATTTGCGATCGCGCGTTTGACCGTCAAAAAATCCTTGTTACAACTCACAGTAAATATCGCGATGTTTGGATTTGGTTAATTCCATTTGTGGATAACCGTTGTTCGATTGGTGTTGTGGGGCTACCTGAACGCTTTGCTGAATTTGCCGACGACAGCGAAAAAATTCTCAAATCCTTTGTTTATGAATGCCCGATGCTTGCGCGTATTTTGAAAAATTCAGGTTGGGAAAACGAAGTTCCATACCGCAAAATCCACGGTTATAGCGCGAATGTTTCTCGGCTTTACGGGGAAAATTTTGCGCTTCTTGGTAATGCTTCGGAGTTTTTAGATCCTGTGTTTTCGTCGGGAGTAACGATTGCTTTGCAGTCGGCTCGAATGGCTGCTAATTTGCTGATACGGCAATTTGCGGGCGAGCAAGTCGATTGGCAGAAGGAATTTGCCGAAGAGTTGATGGTTGGCGTTAATGCGTTTCGGACTTATGTCTGCGGTTGGTATGACGGTGTTTTCCAAGATGTGATTTATCAGGAAAACCGCTCCCCTGAAATTAGCGAGAAAATTTCTGCGATTTTGGCGGGATACGCTTGGGATAAAAATAATCCTTTGGTGGAAAAATCAGATCGAATGCTCAAAGCTTTGGGAGAAGTCATTGAAAAATTGCAATACCGTTAAATCTGTTGCTTTTTTATTTTTTTTATTATTTTTTAGCGCGTGTAGCAGTCCGAAATATTCTCCCGAAGATTTACCGCAAATTGCACCTAAACGCGTAATTTGGCTAAAACTAGAAAAAATAAACAGAGAAAACACGGCAATTTCGACCGAAATTCTTTCGGTGCAAGGACTTGAAAATAACGAAACTCGCTGGCTTTTAACTGATGCATTTGGCGCGGTAAAAGCCCGCGTTATTGCTACAAATGATGGTTGGAAGAATGACGGTTTTGCACCACCTAACCGTGAAGCGCGGCGTTTATTCCAAGCAATTTTTAGCGAAGTTGATAAGCCAGTTTTAGCGGAAAAAATCATCGAACTCGGCTCGGATAAATGGCGGATTGCGCCGATGAGTGAATAAATATGACAATTTATTTGAATAAACCAGGAGTTATTTCCAGCATCGGTGTTGGAATAGAAGAAAGTCTTGCTAATTTATTTTCACCGCAGAAAAACTATTTAACTCGTCGTGCGGATTTTGGGGTAGGGGAGCGATATTTCGGGCAAATTAACCCTCAACATTTGCGAGCATTTCCTGATGATTTGAAAGCTGAATTTCGCGGAATAAATAATCAAATTCTCTGGACGGCTTGCGGGCAAATTGAAGAGCAAATTGCGGATGTAGTTGAGCGTTACGGAAAAAAACGAGTTGCGGTTGTAGTCGGCACGAGTTGTTCTGGTGTTGATGAAAATTTACCGATATTTCAAAATGTTGTTGCAGGCGGCGGTTGGTCGGATATTGCGATTTCACGAGCGCATCAAATTATGTCTGCGCCTGCGGATTTTCTCTGTCATATGTATGAATTAGATTTTGCTTACGGCATCAGCACCGCTTGCACATCAGGAGCAAGAGCGATTATTTCCGCCGCCAGAATGTTGCAGGCAGGTTTGGCTGATGCGGTTATTGCAGCGGGTGTGGATAACTTATCACAGCTCACAATTGCAGGATTTAACTCGCTTTCCGTGCTTTCCAAAGGTATTTGCGAGCCGTTTTGTCAAGGTCGCGACGGAATAAATATCGGCGAGGCAGCGGCTGTTTTTATGATGACACGGGAAAATTTATATGACGGATTGCCGCTTCTATCTTGGGGAGCAAGTTCTGATGCCTTTCATATGTCTTCCCCAGATCCTAGTGCAAAAGGTGCAAAACTCGCTTTTCAAGCGGCACTTAACAAGGCGAATTTAGAGCCAACGGATATTTCTTACATCAATTTGCACGGCACGGGAACGGAACTTAATGATGCGATGGAAAGTAAAGCTGTCGCGGAAATTTTCCCTGCAATCTATGCAAGCACAAGTAAAAATCTAACGGGGCATACGCTTGGTGCATCAGGTGCATTGGAAGCGGCATTTATTTGGGCTGCGGTGTCGCGCAAATTTAATCCCGAAGGAAAATTGCCCGTGCAAGTTTTTGCACAAACTTCCGTAATCGATGAGAAATTACCGCAACTGCGCTGGACGGATAAAAATAGCCGTTTTGAAAACAATCGCCGTATTGCTGCAAGTTCGAATTTTGCTTTTGGTGGAAATAACAGCGTTGTTATTATTGGTGAGGAATAAATAAAGTATGGAAAATATCAATAAACTTGAATTACCGATAAAAAATCCCGCAAAATTTATGCCGCATTCAGGAAAAATGGTTTTGATTGATGAAATTATCCAATTTGATAAAAATAGCTTAACAGCTAGTGCGAAAATCAATAAAGAACATATTTTTTTAGATGGAAGAGATGAATTTTCTAGCGTTTTAGGTCTAGAAATAATGGCACAAGGTGTGGCTTGTTATGCGGGAATTGGAAATTATCTCAACGGCGAAAAAGTCCGTCTTGGATTTTTGCTGGGGACGAGGAAGTTAAATATTCATCAAGAGAAAATCAAACTCGGCACTCAACTTGTTGTTTTGGTCAAAAAATCGTGGAGCGGTGATGGAATGGGACTTTTTGATTGCACGCTAGCAAAACAAACGGCAGACGATTTAACTGAAATTATGAACGCCGCACTCAATGTCTATTCTCCAAATGATGAACAAATGAATTCTTTGCTTGGAAAATAAGTTTTATGGAATAAAAAACGGCAAGATTTTTACCTCTTGCCGTTTTTTATTTATTGTGTTGTTTAATTATTCCATTAAGTCTGACCAAAAAGGAATGTATTCATAATATTTCAATTGTCCATCTAACTGCTTATTACAAAACTCAACTTGCAGATAATCAAGTAAATTTTGACCATAATATATAACATCTGTTTCATAAATAGACAGGACTGGTGGATTGTTATTCACGATAGGTATATAACGATGTAAATATATTGGAATAAGCGTTGGAGAATTATTTATCCGTTCGGTTAAAAAATCATATTTTTGCTGCTGATTTAATGGTTCTGTTCCCCATTTGTGTGACCATTCTATGAATTCTAAATTCTCTTTTAAAATTTTTTTTGGTTTATTTATAAAGCGTGAAATATTGATGACATTTTGTTCTGAAAAGTCTTTCCAATTATAAAAACCTTGCGAAATTGGCAGAGCTTCTTGTATAAAATTTTTGTATTCAAGTGGAAAGTCGATGTTATAAATATTTTCTATCTTCGCTAGTTCCTCATCAGTAATACCATCGCTAAAAATTATGCCATCTCTTTTCATTATAAAAATAATCTGTTGATAATTCATTTTTGCACCATTTACTTAATTTTTATAAATGATTTATAGTGATCATTGGTATACCAAACACTACCATCATCGCCAATTACAATTCGCTCTTTACCTCTATTTACACCTTTTGTATGAGGATTTATATCGTATTCGCGATAAGTTGTATGATTTGGTAATGTGTTGTCTCGGTTTTGAAATATTCTTCCACCTTTATACCCAGCTGGTGCAGCACCATTATGACTGTTTGCATAATTAACGACATTGTTGATTTTGTTACTTGTAGCTTGGGAAATATTTTGATGCTGAAGATTTTGATTGGCAGAGTTGCTGTGATTCCCCGCACTCTTCTCTGTATTTTTTACCTCTGTTGCAGTGTTTTTAGCAGCTTTGGCAGCATCTTCCGCAATTCCTCTATTTCACTAGAAAATTTATTTTGACTTGAATAAGGAGTTATATCCGAAAAATCTACTAACAATTTATCTGCTTCTTCAATTGATTTATTTTTCGATAAAGGTCCCGTCCAAAGAATATAATTTTCCTTATATCTTGCGGCAAAAGAATTGACCTCTGGTTTGATTAAAATTCTACTGTTACGGTCAATTGCCCGCGACGCGCGGGGGCGAATCCAAAAGAAAAATAATTCGCCGTTATTTCTAATCGTTCCGAAAACAGTGGTATCGAGATCCCCGACATTAACGAATAAAAAGGCATCAGCCGCTTCATTTGGAATTACCTCTATGCCGCGTAAAAATAACACTGTTTGTATCAAACGGGATAAAAATACGGAGTCCTGCGGATTTTGAATGAGAGTTTCATTTTTATATTCACTGTTACCGCCAGAAATTTCCACTCCCGTGTGAATATTTCTACCTTCTTGATTATTTTTTGAGCGAATTGGCGCATTTAATACAGAATTAGAAATTGTTGTTCCTGAAAGTCCATCGGTATTTGTTTCGGCAACGGTTGTGTATTCAGGATAAGAATATTCGGTAATTGAGTGCGGTAAGTTTTGATATTCACCGCGAATTAAATTAGTTATTGAATAGCGACCACCAGTAAAATTTCCACTACCTTGATCACCGATAGCCGAGATATAGAGTGCTACTTTTTTACCCTCTAATGCTTCTAAATCCATACTCTTTACCGCTTTTCGAGCAGAGCTTGCAATCAATTCTTGCTCTATCGCGAACCGCTTCCCACCGCCGTGGGAAGGCTGTCCAGTTATAGTTCCGCAAGCTGATAATGAAGCTGTCATAATGAATAAAGAGATGGATTTGAAAATTTTGGATTTGAAATAAGAATTTTTTCTACCGTCGCTAGAAAAATTCCTATCTGTTATGATTTTGATTTTGCAATCTTACCGTTGAGCCGTTGAGCCGTTGAGCCGTTGAGCCGATATTATCCCCGCCATCCGATGGCTCATCTTACCATCTTTCGACAAGTTTGTCAATAAATTTCTCATATAAATTTCCTTAGATGAATTAAAAATAACGCTTTACAAATAAAGCAGGGAGATTATAAAAGTTAATAATAATTTGTCAAGAGAAGTTGCGGCAGAGATTTTTCGCCTACGGCTCAAAATGACGGTCGCGGTGAGATTTTTCGCTGCGCTCAAAATGACGGTCGGACGGGATTTTTCGCCTGCGGCTCAAAATGACGGAATAGGGCGGAGATTACGGTGAAAAATAAAAATCCGCCGTAAAAAACGACGGATTTGTCTTGCAAATAAATACAATTAACGGCAACAGTAAATCCAAATAAGGATCGCCCGTCGTGGCACACGACCGCCACCGCGCGCCGCGGGCGGCGGATTTGTCTTGCAAATAAATACAACTTAACGGTAACAGTAGATCCAAATAAGGATCGCCCGTCGACGCTGGCGACCGACCTATAATGCGGTGCTTGGAGCCGTAAGCATTTGGCGTTTATTTTTTATAGTCGTTCCATTTCAAAATAATACTGCGTTAGCTTCGCCTCGCCGTATTCTATATACTGTCTTCGGCTCGCTGCCTTGTCTTATTTTGAACTGAAACGACTATACTTATCTGAATAACTTAAATTAAATATGAATGACTTTAATTCCGTGCAGCCAGATTGGCTTGATTTAGAAATTTATCCGAGTGTTGAAGCGAAAGATTTACTTTTACGGGCATTGCGTTTAGTTAGTAATTGCGGTGAATATAAAAAGCAGGAAAATCAGGCGGTTTTATGCAGACTTCTGTGTGAATTGCATTCTGATAGTGTTTTGCTTTGTGCGGGAATTCTGTTTTATGCCCGTCTGGACGAAAAAATCAGCGATGAAGAAATAAAAGAAGAATGTTCAGTGGAAGTGGTGGAATTGTTTAAGGCTTTCAATGCGCTTTCTTTGATTGACAATTTGCTAGACCGCGAAAAAAGCGATATTGAGCAGTTGCGCAAAATGTTGCTGGCGATGGCAAGAGATATGCGGGCGGTGATTTTGAAGCTTGCGCTGCAGGTTGTTGTTATGCGGCAAATTCACCGTTTTACGCCCAAAGAGCAGCAGAAGAGGGCGATGCAAACCCGTGATTTATTTGCACCGCTTGCCAACCGTCTTGGAATTGCGCAACTGAAATGGCAGTTGGAAGACGGAGCACTCAAAGTTTTAGAGCCTGATATTTATCAGGAAATTTCGCAAAATCTGGAAGAAAAACGAGTTGATCGCGAACGCTACATCGCACGGATAATTTCCGAACTTGAATATGAATTGCAAAATAAATCGATAAAAATCAATCGTATTTACGGTCGAGTAAAACACATCAATTCCATTTACCTAAAAATGAAGCGCAAGAGATTGCGTTTTGATCAATTAAACGATATTCGTGCGGTGCGGGTGGAGGTTGAGACGGAAGAAGATTGCTACCGTGCTTTGTCGGTGGTAAATGAGCTTTGGCAGCCCGTGATTGAAGAATTTGACGATTACATCGCACACCCGAAACCGAACGGTTATCAATCTTTGCATTCGACCTTAATCGGACCAGAAAATCGAATGCTCGAAGTGCAAATTCGCACGACAAAAATGCACGAAAAAGCGGAACTAGGTATCGCCGCGCACTGGAAATATAAGGAAAAAGGTGTCAAACATTCACGGCAATTTGAGCAGCAAATCGAATGGTTACGCAGATTGCTCGACGGTAAAGGTGATGAAAAACGCGGTGATGTAATTCTCGACCAATTCCGTAATGAAGCCTTCCGTGATCGCGTTTATGCCGTAAGTCCAGAAGGTCGCGTGATTGATTTGCCAGAAGGTGCGACACCGCTTGATTTCGCCTATCACATTCATACGCAAATCGGACACCGCTGCAAGGGCGCGAAAATAAATGGACATTTAGTCCCGCTCACTACCGCTTTGAAAAACGGTGATTCGGTGGAAATTATCACCCGTAAAGAACCTGCGCCATCGCCTGATTGGCTCGCGGAACATTTGGGCTATTTGCAATCTGGTAAGGCAAAAGCCAAAGTCCGTAGCTATTTCAAAAAACAAGAACGGGAAAAGAGTATCGAAACGGGACGGGAAATGCTCGCACGGGAAATGAAACGGTTAGATATTTCCGCTGCGAATGTCGATTTTGATGCGGTTGCCCGTAAATTTAATTTGATAAATGAAGATGATTTGCTTACGGCTATCGGTAACGGCGGATTGAGTGTGCTTGCGGTGGCGCATGAAATTTCTCGCGAGCAAAGCAAACATCAGAAAAAAGAACAAACTCTTGGCGAACGGCTCGCAGAAATTCCCGTTAAAGCCGCGAAAAATTCGAAAAAGCAAGATATCGAAATCGAAGGCGGTGTTGATTTGCCGATAAATTTCGCGAGTTGCTGCCGTCCTGTTCCGCCTTGCGAGGTTATCGGTTTTATCACTCAAGGTCGGGGAATAAATATTCACCGTAAAACTTGCCAAAACGCCGAACATCTAGCCGCTAAACACCCAGAACGGATTTTGCAAGCAAAATGGAATGCAGCAAGCCAAGGTCGCTATGTTTCCGATATTTATGTCTATGCCTACGACCGTGTCGGTGTGCTGCGCGATATCAGTCAAGTTATTGCGAATGAGAAAACCACAATTTCCAAAATTGATTTGTCGCACAATCAACGCGGCGATTTGGAAGGCAAAATTAGTATCGAAATTGCCGATGTCGCACAACTGTCAAGAATTATGGATCGCTTGCGGCAAATAAAAGATGTCGCGGAAATTAAACGGATAAAAGCGTGAATTGCAAAAATAAACGGTAAGATTGATGTTGAAGAATTATTCCTTCAAGTGATTGATTATTTAATGCAGTTTTCAGAGTACTCTGAAAACTGTTCTCTGTACTTGACAGAGAACAGTTTTGTTTAATCAATACTTTGGTGAGGATGTTATGCAAGAAGATGCTGATAAAAATGAGAAGCAGGAGAAACGGAAGTCTATTTTGTTTAGTCTTATTGGCGTTCTTATAGTGATTCTGTGGGAATATTTCAAATGGGATGAAGCTCCTAGTTGTACAGATAGCAGTGTTAGATCTACTTTCAACCAGCTATTAGAACAAAACAATATAGAAAATTATAAAGTTGAAAAGGTAGAAACAGTATCTGATGAACAGAAAAGTCCAAAATATTGTAGAGCCTATGTACGACACAAAAATACAATTGTAGAAGTTGGATTTTCCGTATCATTTAAAGATAGAGGATTTAGAACTGTCGAATATGGAGTTTATAGTGATGAACTTTATAAACTGCGCGCATCCGAATTTAACATTTTTCGCTGATTGTCAAATTTTTTCAACAATTTTTTATTTAACTTAATTGCAGAAAATAAAACCCCCACCTTTCGATGGGGTTTTTTTATATTTTAACGAAATAGCTAACAATAACTTGTAATTTATTATTTTCCGAGTTGTGTAAGGCAGATAAAGCCTGCAACAATCAGAATACTTACAAAGTTTAGTGCCAGTCCTACGGTCATCATTTCCCGTTGTTTTATCAGTCCCGTTCCGAAGACGATTGCATTCGGCGGTGTTGCAACAGGCATCATAAATGCGCAGCTTGCACCGATACCGATAACCAAAACTACCGTTTCTTTCGGCATTCCCATATTTACCGCGATTGCGCCGAAAACTGGCACGAGCAGCGCAGCAGAAGCCGTATTGGAAGTGAATTCGGTTAGGAAAATAATGAAGGTTGCAACCGCGAAGATTATTACTATCGGCGAGGAATTTTTCAGTGCTGCGGCAACTCCGCGTCCAAGTGCGTCAGATGCTCCCGATTGCGATAAAACTGCTGATAAAGCCAGACCGCCACCGAACATCAATAGCACGCCCCAGTCGGTATTTTGCGCGACTTCCTTCCAAGAACAAGCACCGAATAACACAACCGCAATCGCCGCCATCAATGCGATAACCGAGTCAATTGCATCGATTTTTAGTCCTGCGAATTTATGTCCGCCAAGTTCAAATCCACCGTTAATTTGTGAGGAAAAAATCCACAAAAGGGCGGTGGTGGCGAAAATTACTACGGTTACGATGCGGTGATATGTCCAAGGAATTTCTTCTTTGAGGGAATAATCATCGTGTGCTTCCGCTTCGGTTTTTGTGGTGTTGCGGCGGAAATTGAAGTTCGGGCGCAAAATCAACCACAAAGTTGCAACGGTAATTGGTAACAATAAACACATCACGGGCAAACCGATACGCATCCAATCTTTGAAGGCATAACCGAGGTCGCGCGCGGCAATGTTGTTTGGTGGCGAACCGACAATCGTTCCCAGACCGCCGATTGAGGCGCAGTATGCAATACCGAGTAACACAAATACGAAGGTTCTGCGATCTTTTTCACGATCCATCGTGTCGAGCATACCGATTGCGAGTGGAAGCATCATCGCTGCTGTTGCAGTGTTGGATATCCACATCGAAAGTCCAGCGGTAACCAAGAAAATCAGGAAAGTCGCAATCATCATATCGCCGCCAGCAAGGCTCACCATAAATCCAGCGATTTTGCGGTCAAGGCGTTGCATATGTAGAGCCGCCGCAATTGCAAAGCCGCCGAAGAAAGTGAAAATTGTCGGATCAGCAAAGCTTGCCAGCGCAGATTTGAAGGTGATGAAAACCGTGTCTTCGTTACCAGTTTTCGGGTTGAGCTTGGTTACGATTTCATAAATTGCCGAACCGTCTTCTTGTTTAACCGCTTTCACCGTCGGGATTCTGAATAAAACCGCTAAAAACGGCACCATCAGAGCAGTAATCGTGATATGAACCGCTTCGGTAAGCCACATAATTCCGATGAAAACTAAAAGCGCGAGCCCCAGTTTGACGCTTTCCGAATCAAAATCGAGCATATGGTAAGTGCCGATTGCAATCAAAGCGGCAACTATCGTTATCGCAAGACCTTTGATGGTTGTAATAGGAATTCCTGCACTGCGCAGGGTAAGATTTTCGGGGCGGGGAACTAGATTGTCCTCGTCCAAGTGCATAGTCATATACAGTTTCTCCGAAAAAAAATAAAAAATGTTTCAAATTTTTTATTCGCTGGTTTTTGTGCAAAACAGTAGCGAATTGTTCTTTTCTCCCTGAATTTTTGCTTTTTTTACTTATTTTTTATTGACTTATTTTTATTAGCAAAAACGCGGCAAATTTTAGTGAAAAACAATAATTTTTATTAAATTGGTGAAAATAAATTTTATTTATTTAAGTAGTGTTAAAAATAACGCTTCATATATTAAATAGATGCAAATAATTGCTTTGCTTATATAATATTGCAAGATATTTCTTTATTTTTCAATATGTTACGGAAAATTCGTTAATTTTTTCTTAACTAAATTTTTAAGTTTGGGCAGAAAAAAATCCTTGCGATTTGACAAAAAATATTTATTTCTATATTTTTCACGCTTGCCGTTTTGGTTATTTTTTAAGAATGATTGAAACGACTTAATTACTCAACCAATACAAGGAATACCAATGATTTGTAAGAAAAAAATTACATCTGCAATCGCGGCGACTATGTTTTCGTTTGCTAGTTTGAGCGCATTTTCAGCCGATGAAATTGTGATTGCATTAGCAGGACCGACGACTGGACCTGTAACACAATACGGCACAATGCAAAACATCGGTGCAGAGATGGCTGCCGAGCAAATCAATGCTGCGGGCGGAATTAACGGTAAAAAAATCAAAACCAAAATTTATGACGATGCTTGTGAGGCAAAGCAGGCGGTTACCGTTGCGCATCAGATTGTGAATGACAAAGTCAAGTTTGTTGTCGGACATTTGTGTTCTGCTTCAACCCTGCCAGCGGCGGAAATTTATGAAGAAGAAGGAATAGTTATGGTTAGTCCTGCTTCGACCGATCCAGCTTTGGGAGATAAAGGTTTTGAACATATTTTCCGCACTATTGGAACGGATTCGCAAAGTGCTCCTGCCTCTGCTGCATATATCGCCGATGTTTTGAAACCGAAAAAAATTGCTCTTTTGCACGATAAACAGCAATACGGTCAGGGACTTGCCGAAGGCGTTGCAAAAGTGCTGAAAGAAAAAGGCATCGAGCCCGTGATTTTGGAAGGTGTAAATAAAGGTCAAACCGATTTTTCTGCTTTGATTACTAAACTCAAAAAGGCCGAAATTGATTTTGTTTATTGGGGCGGTTATCACCCAGAATTAGGTTTGATTATTCGTCAAGGTGCTGACCAAGGCTTTAAGCCGACTTATATGGGAGCGGACGGTATTGATAATCAGGATATTTTTGCGATTGCGGGTAAAGCTGCTGATGGACTTCTCGCTACCGTGCCGAAAAACTTTATCGAAGAGCCGTCTAATGCGGAATTGAAAAAAGCTTTCGAAGAGAAAAAACAAGATCCGAATGGACCGTTTGTGCTGCGCGGTTATGCGGCAATGCAAGTAATTGCTTTGGCGGCGAATAAAGCGCAATCGGAAGATACGGACAAAGTTGCCGAAGTGTTACATAAAGAGAATTTTGAAACTCCAATCGGCAAAATTGCTTTCCAAAAAAATGGTGATTTGCAAGAAGCCGAGTCGGTTATTTATTCCTTAAAATCCGACGGTTCTCGGGAATTATTAACTAAATAAAATTGTTAAATAAAAAACGGCGGTATTCTCCGCCGTATTTTTTTGCACCGTTAGCGGTTATTTTTTATATCATCGCGGTTTATTTTTACCACCATAACAGGAAAATAAAAATATGCAAGACTTTGCGCAACAGTTAATAAATGGTCTCTCTCTTGGTAGTATTTATGCCCTCATTGCAATTGGTTATACGATGGTTTATGGCATTATCGGACTAATCAATTTTGCGCACGGTGAAGTTTATATGATTGGTGCTTATACCAGCATTGTTTCATTAGTCGGATTAGGGGCTTTTGGGGTAAATACGCTTGCTTTTTTATTACCTCTTGCCTTTGTTTTAACTATTGTGGCGACTTCTGGTTATGGCTTTATGTTGGAAAGAATTGCTTATAAACCGCTGCGTAATTCTCCTAGACTTGTGCCTTTAATTTCTGCGATTGGAATGTCAATATTTTTGCAACAATTCGTTGCAGTTGGTCAATCAGGAAAAGATATTGCACTGCAACCGATAATGAAAGCCCGTTGGGAATTATTCTCTGGAAGTAATTTTTCAGTCAATATTTCAGCTCTGCAAATTGTGATTTTTCTGATGACGATTATTTCGATGACGGCATTGCATTTGTTTATTCAAAAATCCAAAATTGGTAAGGCTTGTCGGGCGTGTAGCGAAGATTTACAAATGGCAAAATTGCTCGGCATTCATACTGACAGAATCATTTCCATAACCTTCATTATCGGTGCGATTTTGGCGGCTGTTGCTGGAATGTTAGGGGCTTTGTATTACGGTGTAGTTAATCCGTTTATGGGATTTATTGCGGGAATTAAAGCATTTACGGCGGCGGTTTTAGGTGGGATTGGTTCGATACCTGGAGCAATGCTTGGAGGTTTTATTTTAGGCCTGTCGGAGAGCTTTTGCGGAGCTTATTTTTCAGCTGAATATAAAGATGTAGTTTCCTTCTCTTTGCTGATTTTAGTTCTACTCTTCCGTCCAACTGGAATATTGGGAAGAGCGGAAATTGAGAAGGTGTAATAGACTTGAAGAATAATCTAAAAAGAATACGGAAAAATAAGGATAAAAGATGAAAAATATAGCTTCTAGGTTTTATAAAAGTTTATTTATTGCTTTAATTACATTTGTTATTTGCCAGCCGATATTAGGTATTCATATTGAACAGTCCAATTTAGGCTTATCCTTGCATTATAAATATTGCCCTGTTGATGGTTGTTCGGCAATATTAGGAATGCTTTATTGTTTTATTGCAGCGGTTTTTGTTTTTATTGCGCAGTTTTTTATTAGTTTTAATTTAACGGAAAAAATAAAACTAATCGGAAAAAATAATGAAGCAAATATTTTTAGAAAAATCTTTCCGACCTTTTTATTTAATCAAAAATTTTTTGTAATTGTTATTTTAATTTTTGCACTGTCATTGCCGTTTTGGTCTTCTCGTGCGGTTTTAAGTATTGCAACTCTTGCCTTGATTTATGTCTTACTAGGATTAGGATTGAATATTGTTGTCGGCTTTGCGGGCTTGCTTGATTTGGGCTATGTCGGTTTTTATGCCGTCGGTGCTTATACCTATGCGATTTTGCAGCAGCACGGTATTGGTTTTTGGTCGTCTATTCCGATTGCGGCGGTGTTTGCAGCGTTTTTGGGGATACTTCTCGGCTTTCCTGTTTTGCGCTTGCGTGGTGATTATTTAGCGATTGTTACGCTCGGTTTTGGGGAAATAATCCGCATTCTTTTGCGCAATTTGGATAAATATACGGGCGGACCTTACGGTATCGCGGGAATACCGTCGCCGACTTTTTTCAATATCAGTTTTGAACGCAAAGTGCCCGAAGGAATGCGTGGGTTTTCGGAAATGTTCGGGCTCAAATTTTCCAGTGAATACAAACTCGCGTTTATGTATTTCATCATTCTTTTGTTTTGTATTTTTACGGTTTTCATCATTTCACGCTTGCGCCGAATGCCTGTCGGTCGCGCTTGGGAAGCATTACGCGAAGACGAAACCGCTTGCCGTTCGCTAGGAATAAATCCGACGACGGTGAAATTGTCGGCGTTTGCGCTTGGAGCCTTGTTTGCGGGAATTGCGGGAGTATTTTTCGCGGCACGGCAAGGGCATATCGACCCCGAAAGTTTTAGTTTTATGGAATCGGCGATTATTTTGGCGATTGTGGTGCTGGGCGGTATGGGAAGTCAGCTCGGAGTAATCATCGCGGCGATTTTGCTTACCGCCTTGCCTGAATTTTTACGGGAGTTTTCGCAGTATCGGATGTTGATTTTCGGTGCGGTGATGGTTTTGATGATGATTTGGCGACCGCAGGGACTTTTGCCCGTAAAACGCCCGAAACTCGCACTTGGCGGTAAAAAGCAAATTGAGCAAATGCTGCACGCTGCGGAGAAGAAAAAAATAGCGGAGAGCGTGGCAGATACGGATAAAACGGAAATTGCGGTGGAAAATGCGGCAGTAACGGATAAAGAAAGCGATAAAAACCTAAAACCAGCGATAAAAATCAACTTACCGCAACCGAAAAATAATCCTGACACGGGAGAAGCGTGATGACAATTTTGCTCAACATTAAAGGACTAAAAATGCGCTTCGGCGGGCTGCTTGCGGTAAATGATGTGAATTTTGCGGTGAAAAAAAACGAAATTGCCGCCATCATCGGACCAAACGGTGCGGGAAAAACTACCGTCTTTAATTGCATTAGCGGTTTTTATAAGCCGACTTCGGGGCGGATAACTCTGGAAGATCGCGATATAACGGGGCTTTCCAGCGACAAAATTTGCCGTGCGGGACTGACTAGAACTTTTCAAAATATCCGTCTGTTTTCCAAAATGACCGTGCTCGAAAACTTGCTTGTTGCCCGTCATAATCAGCTCAATCGCGGATATTTCGCGGGAATTTTTCGTAGCAAATTCTTCAAAGAAAGCGAAAAAAATGCCATCGTCCGTGCTCTGGAAATTTTGGAATTTTTTGGACTTACGCAACATTGCGATCAAGCAGCGGAAAATCTTGCTTACGGTAAGCAAAGACTGCTGGAAATTGCCCGCTGTCTGATGACTAATCCGAAAATCATAATTTTGGATGAACCCGCAGCTGGGCTTAATCCGCAAGAAACCGCCGCACTCGGTGAATTTATCCGCAATATTCGCGCCAAACTCTCTACCGCCGTTGTGCTCATCGAACACGATATGAATCTGGTGATGAATATCGCAGAAAACATAATGGTTATGGAATACGGTTGTCCGATTGCTTACGGCAATCCCGCGGAAATTCGCGCCAATGAACGGGTAATCAAGGCTTATCTCGGTGAGGAATAAAAATGAATAGTGCAGATAACAAAACCGAACCGATGCTCAAAATCGAGAAATTAAATGCGTTTTACGGTGCGGTGCAGGCTTTGAAAGATGTTGATGTCGAAATTTATCAGGGCGAAATCATCACCATCATCGGTGCAAATGGTGCAGGAAAATCAACGCTACTCAACAGCATTTGCGGTAATCCCAAAGCGTCTAGCGGAAAAATTATTTTTGAAGGTAGAGAAATAACTCATCAGCAAACGCATCTGACAATCCGCTCTGGAATTGCGCTCGTGCCCGAAGGTAGGAGAATTTTTTCACGGCTTACCATCGAAGAAAATCTCGAACTCGGCGGTTTTCATCAGGATAAAAAAGCAAATAACGCGGAAATCGAGCGGATTTACACAATATTTCCACGACTAAAAGAACGCCGCAATCAACGGGCAGGAACGCTTTCTGGCGGCGAACAGCAAATGCTTGCTATCGGTCGCGGATTGATGATGAAACCAAAATTGCTTCTGCTCGATGAACCGTCTTTGGGACTTGCGCCGCTTGTAATTCGGCAGATTTTTCAAATTATTGAAGATATTCGTAATAACGGTATCAGCGTGCTTTTGGTCGAACAAAATGCTCATCGGGCACTTGCAGTGGCAGACCGCGGATACATTCTGGAAATCGGAAAAATTGTTGGAACGGATACGGGAGAAAATTTACTCAAATCCGATGCGGTGAAAAAAGCATATCTGGGAATGTGAGTGCTAATAAATTTTTATTATTTATGGGATAATGCGCGCGGCATTATTTTTTGCACGAATAAATTTAAGTAGTGGGGCAGGTTTTTTATGCAACAACAGTCAGTAACTTTGCAAAACCCGACTGGGTTACACGCTCGTCCTGGACGGCAACTCGTTGAATTAGCAAAAAAATTTAATAGCGATATCAGGTTGGTAAAGGAAAATACTCGTTGTAATGCAAAATCATTGATGAAAGTGCTGCAAGCTGGTTTCGGTGAAGGTAGCACGATCACTATCGAGTGTGAAGGTTCGGATGAAGAATTCGCACTCGCCGCTCTCGTTGATTATGTCAGCAATCTAAAAGAATAATTTTTAAGTAAGCGTGCCGCAATGGAAATATTGAAAGGTCTTCCAGTATCACAGGGGATATCAATCGCCACCGCTTGGCTTTATATCCCGAAAACTCCTGCGGTTGAAAGTCGCACCGTTAGTTCTAGCCAAGTTAAATATGAAATTGCTGCCTTCCGTGCAGCACAGGAAGAAGTTGAAGCACATCAACGCCGAATTTACGAAAAAACCTTAAAACGCCTCGGCGAAAAAAATGCGGAAATTTTTGCGGCGCATATTGAAATGTTGCGCGATGAAGAATTCGAAAAAGATGTGCTCAATTTGATTGAAAAACGCCGTTACACCGCAATGCGCGCCGTTAAGGAATATCTCGACGAAGCTGCGGCGATTATGCGTAACCTCCCCGATCCGTTCCTGCGTGAAAGAGCAGGTGAATTCCAAGATTTGCAAACCAATTTACTTCTTGCCATCTCTCATTTACCTTTTACATCGCTAGCTAAAGCTCCGAAAGATAGTTTAGTTATTGCCCACGATTTAACTCCCTCCGAAACCGCTTTGATTGAAACTCGTCATATCAAAGGAATTGTTTTATCGGCAGGCGGTTTGACGGGGCATGTGGCGATTTTGGCTCGCAATAGCGGGATACCGTCGGTAATGGGTGTACCAGATGTTTTGGCGAAGGTTAAAAACGGTGATACCGTGATTATCGACGGCGGACAAGGTGAAGTAATCATCGATCCTGATGAGGAAACACTCAACACATACAGAGCAAAAAAAGCGGAAGAAGAAAAATTGCAACAGGAATATCGAGAATTGCACGGTACGCCAGCAGAAACCGTCGATGGACAAAGAGTAAATTTATATTCAAATATTGCGTCGCCGAGTGATTTGTATTTGGTGGAAGAGAACGGTTCGGAAGGGATTGGTTTATTCCGCAGCGAATTTTTATTTATGAAATCCTCGGTTGAGCCAGGCGAAGAAGAGCAATTTGATGCTTACCGCAAAGTGCTTATTAATATGGGGGAGCGTCCCGTAATTTTGCGTTTGGCTGATATTGGCGGTGATAAAAATTTGCCGTATATCGACATCGAAAAAGAAGCAAATCCGTTTTTAGGTTGCCGTGGCGTTCGGCTTTATAAGAAATACCGCGATATTTTTGAAACACAAATTTGTGCGGCTTTGCGGGCAGCGGTATCAGGAAATTTGCGCTTGATGATTCCGATGGTTACCTCGGTTGAAGAAGTGCTTTTTGTGCGCGAAGAAGTGATGCGGCAAGCGGCACGATTAAAACGGCTTGGCAAAAATCACAATGCGAATATTCCAATCGGAGTGATGATTGAAACGCCAGCGGCAGCTTTGATTGCACCACAACTTGCCAAAGTATCGAGCTTTTTTAGCATTGGTTCGAATGATTTGACGCAATATGTTTTAGCGGTAGATCGCAGCAATATTGCTTTATCGGATATGTATGACAATCTCCATCCAGCGGTGTTGCGTTGTATTAAATTAGCGGTTGATGCGGCGAAGAAGGAAAAAATCGAAGTCGGAGTTTGCGGAGAAATTGCAGGGCAAATGACGGCAGTTCCGCTTTTGGTTGGAATGGGAATTGATGAATTATCTATTTCTGGCAAGAGAGTTGGCGCGGTAAAACGCTTAATTCGCGGTTTGGATGCGGCTAAATGTCGGGGAGTTTTAGGACAAGTTTTAGAGCTGGATAACGGCAAACTGGTGCGAGAACTTATAAAACAGGAGTTTTCGCTATAAATTTTTGAGATAACCGCCCAAGTTCTGGCGGTTTTTTTAATTTGTGCATAAAAAAATGGAAGTTATTTATAAATTTTTCGGTCGTCGGCGGTTTTTATCTAATGATTACAAAACTGCGATTTCTTATAACGGACTTACTTATCAAAACGCAGAAAGTGCTTTTCAGGCGCAAAAATGTTTGGAAAGAGCTTATGAATTTGTTGGATTGCGCCCGAATGAGGCGATTGCGTTGGGTAATACGGTTGAGTTGCGGACAGATTGGGATAAAGTCCGCGATGGTGTGATGTATGAAATTGTCCGCTGTAAATTCGTGCAGAACTCAAAAATTCGTCGGCAGTTGGTGGATACGGCAGGAAGTGAGATTGTGTGGAGCAATTTCTGTCATGAAAATCATTTTGGCGATTGCAGTTGTGAAAAATGTGCTGAAATCAAAGGCGAGAATATTCTGGGAAATATTTTGATGATTTTGCGTCAGGAATTTATTGACGGTTTTTTGACGACTTCTCCGCATTCTTCGTTAGTTTTTTCGGACAATGTTGATTACCGTGATGACTATTACTTCAATGCTTTTTCAAAAACTGCCATATTGAAAGGCGAAACATTTGCGGTAAATCGTGCGGATTATCAAAATGATGATGCCGAAGATATAGAAGCAAAATAACATAACGGTTAATTAGGAAGAAATAAAAAAGCGGTTTGTTTGACCGCTTTTTTATTTATTTGAAGTTTTTTTACAACCATTTCCATTCTGTGCCAGCAGCAGTATCTTTTATTTCCACTCCCTGTTCTTTTAGTTGATTGCGGATTTCATCGGCGCGAGTGAAATTTTTTTCTTTTTTCGCGGCGAGGCGTTCGCTAATTAGCTGATTTATTTCATCTTCTGTGATGGAATTGTTTTTACTTTCGCCTTTTAGCCAAGTTTCAGCATTGCCTTGCAAAATGCCGATTTTTGCGCCTAATGTTTTGAGTATTGCTGCGAATTCACTGCTTGTTTTATCGTTATTTTTATTTGCTTCTTTGGCGATTTCGAATAAGACGGCTAATGCTTTTGGGGTATTGAGGTCGTCGTTGAGAGCTTCTAAAAATTTTTCTTCATATTTTTTATAGCTTTCCGTATCCGTTACCGTTACCGCATCATCATTGAGTTGAGAGATTGCGCTGTAAAGCCGTGTCAATGCTTTTTTGGCTTCTTGTAATCCTTCTTCGCTGTAATTTAGCGGTGCGCGGTAATGAGTTTGCAGAATGAAAAATCGTAGCGTTTCGCCGTCGAATTTTTCCAGCACTTCGCGGACGGTAAAAAAATTGCCGAGAGATTTGCTCATTTTTTCGTCGTTGATTTGCACGAAGCCGTTATGTAGCCAGAAATTTACAGTTTTTTTGCCGAAAAATGCTTCGCTTTGGGCGATTTCGCATTCGTGGTGAGGAAATTTCAGATCGTTGCCGCCGCCGTGAATGTCAAAATGTGCGCCGAGTTCTTTGCCTGACATCGCCGAACATTCGATATGCCAACCTGGTCTGCCGTCGCCGAACGGGCTTTGCCAGAACGGTTCGTTAGCTTTTTTTGCTTTCCAGAGCACGAAATCGAGAGGATTTTCCTTTTCTTCATTGAGTGCGATGCGTGCTCCGACTTGTAAATCTTCTAATTTACGGTGTGCGAGTTTGCCGTAGTCTTGAAATTTATTTACATGGTAATACACATCGCCATTGTTAGCTCGGTAAGCATAACCAAGTTGTAATAATTTTTCGATTATTTTGATAATCTCGGGAATATATTCGGTGGCGCGGGGTTCGAAATTTGGCGGCGTGCAGAGTAGGGAATGTTCATCTGCTTTCATTTCTTGGATAAATTTTTCGGTAAGCTGCTTGACATCGATATTGCTTTCTGCCGCTCTTTTGATGATTTTGTCATCGATATCGGTGATATTGCGGACATATTTCAATTTGTATCCTAAATTGCGCAAATGACGGGCGAGAATATCGAAAACCACCATTACTCTGGCGTGTCCGATATGACAATAGTCATACACTGTCATTCCACAGACATACATTCCGACTTCTGGTGGATTGATTGCTTGAAATTCTTCTTTTTTACCGCTCAAACTATTGTAGAGATGAAGCATTTTATTCCCCTAAAATTATATTTTAATGCCGTTGTGCTTATTTTAACCGCTGCGATAATGACTTGAAAGCCTGCTTGAATTATTGTATTATGCGGTTTTTAACCGAAGAGTGTATTTTATGAAAAAACTTTTTTATTTAATTGCAATTTTCTTTTCTTATTTGGCATTTTCTGCACCGACAGTAGAAATAAAAACTACGCAAGGTGATATTTTATTAGAGCTAGATGCGCAAAAAGCACCGAAGACAGTAGAAAATTTTCTATCCTATGTTGAAAAAGAATTTTATGACGGAACAATTTTTCATCGTGTAATTAAAGATTTTATGATTCAAGGCGGTGGATTTGATACCAAATTAACTAAAAAAGCTACCGAAAAACCGATTGAAAATGAAGCAAATAATGGCTTAAAAAATGAACGAGGAACGATAGCAATGGCGAGAACGCAAGATCCAAATTCCGCGACTTCGCAGTTTTTTATCAACCAAAAAGATAACGATTTTCTTGATTACAGCGCGGATAATGTCGGATATGCTGTGTTTGGAAAAGTGGTTAAAGGAATTGAAGTTGTCGATAAAATTGCCGCAGTTGAAACTGGTAGAACAAAAGGTATGAAAGATGTGCCGAAAGAAGCGGTGATTATTCAATCAATCCGTGTTATAAAAGATGCGGAAAGAAATAAAGAATAAGTTATTTTTCAAGCCGATTTTTAAGTAAATATTTAGTAAATTTTTAAGTTGTTTATTATTGGAGACGCAAAAATGATTAAATTAACAACCAATAAAGGTGTAATTGAAATTGAATTAGACTTCGAAAAAGCACCGAATACTGCAAAAAATTTTCAACAATATGTTGAAGATGGTTTTTATAACGGGGTTATTTTTCACCGTGTAATTCCTGGATTTATGGTGCAAGGTGGCGGAATGACTTCGGGAATGCAGGAAAAAGAAACTCGCGAGCCAATTCAAAATGAGGCAGATAACGGTTTGAAAAACACTCGCGGCACGATTGCTATGGCGCGGACTTCCGAACCGCATTCAGCAAGTGCGCAATTTTTTATCAATTTAGTTGATAACAACTTTTTGAATTTCACCGCGAAAACCGCGCAAGGTTGGGGTTATGCGGTGTTTGGAAAAGTTACTTCGGGAATGGAAGTAGTTGATGAAATTGCCAAAGTGAAAACAGGGCAATTTGGCTACTATTCCGATGTTCCGCTAGAAGAAATTGTGATTGAAAAAGCGGAAGTGATTTGATTTTTTAATGCGAAATGCCCTAGATTTTTAGGGCATTTTTTTATAAATGAGATAAAAAGTGCATAACCAAGACACAATTGCCGCAATTGCAACTCCCTGTGGAAGTGGTGGAGTTGCGGTTATTCGGATTAGCGGTAATAAAGCAAAAGATATAGCTAGTAGATTTTCTGGACTTCAAACATTCACTCCAAGATATTGTTATTTTGCAAATTTCCGTGATGAAAACGCTGAAATTATCGATCAAGGGCTTCTGATTTATTTTGCGGCTCCCAATTCTTTTACGGGTGAGGATACGGTGGAATTGCAGGGGCACGGTGGAAGAGGGGTTGCGCAATTGCTTCTGCGGCAGTGTTTTATTTACGGTGCTCGTGCGGCAGAAGGTGGGGAGTTTTCCAAACGGGCATTTTTGAACGGCAAAATCGATTTGGCGCAGGCGGAGGCGATTGCGGATTTGATAAATGCGGAAACTGCGGCGGCAGTGCGCGCGGCAAACCGTTCTCTGCAAGGTGAGTTTTCCGTAAAAATTGAACAAATTGCCGCAGAAATTAAGGCTATTCGCGTTTTTATCGAGGCAGTTTTGGATTTTCCCGATGAGGAAATTGGCTATTTGGAAGAGGGCAAAATCGCGCGCCGTATTTTTGACTTATCCGCTGCAATAACGGACATTATCTCTAACGCCAGACAGGGAAAATTGCTCAATGACGGGATAAAAATAGCCTTGATTGGCAAGCCAAATGTCGGTAAATCGAGTTTGCTCAATGCTTTAAGCGGCGATGATTTGGCTATTGTGAGTGCCAAAGCGGGCACGACTCGCGATATTGTTCGAAGCAAAATTGTGCTTGCGGGAATGCTCGTTGAGATTTTGGATACGGCGGGAATGCGTGCTGATACTCGCGATGAAATTGAAATGGAAGGAATTAAGCGTTCCCAAAAGGCGGCAAATGATGCGGATTTGCTGTTGGTTGTTTTAGATGCAACTGCAAGCCCAAAAGAAGAAGAGGAATTTTTATCCGAAATGGTCGAAATAATTCAAGATAAAAAGGATAAAACTATCTTTATTTATAACAAGCAAGATTTATTAACTGATGTAAATACCGTGGAAAATAAAGATAAATTATTCATTTCCGCCAAAACAGGTTTTGGATTAAAAGAACTAGAAAATAAAGTTGCGGAATTAGTCGGAAAACAAGATGAAGAAGCGGTTTTTATATCCCGCGAAAGGCATATTTCGGCATTGCAAAAAACTCTTTCGGAAGTCAAAAATGCCGCTTGCAATTTAGAAAATAATCAGCTTGAATTTACTGCTTCTGATTTATATCAAGCGCAGAATTTTTTGGCTGAAATTACTGGTAAAGTCTCTACTGATGAACTGTTAGATGAGATATTTTCAGGTTTTTGTATCGGTAAATAAGATGAACTTTATTATTTCCTGCTTGCTGATTTATTTATCTTTAATTATCGGCAATATATTGAACTCTTTTATTCCGCTACCGAGTAGCATTTTAGGAATGTTATTTTTATATTTTTTACTACTGTCGCGCAAAATTCCCGAAAAATATACCGCCCCTGTTTGTGTGTTTTTAATGAAGTATATGGTCTTATTATTTGTGCCTGTTAGTGTTGGAATAATCGCTTATTGGAATGAAATGAAAACTGCACTCTTGCCGATAAGTATGGCTTGTATTTTGGGCTCTATTATCTTAATTATTACGGTTGGCTTTATAGTTGAAATCTATGAAAGAAGAATAAATAAAACTAATATTGAAAATAGCACTGTTGAGGTGAAAAAATAATGTTCTCTGCATATGATTTAAGTATTTTTAACCGCCATTTATTTTGGGCTATTCCATTAACCGTGCTAGCTTATTTTTTAGCAAGCAAAATATCACTCAAAATAAAAAATCCTTTATTTAATACAATGCTGATGACGGTTTTATTTATTGCTTTGTTTTTATTATTATTCCATATTCCATATGATAAATATTTTCAAGGAAATCAATTGATACATCAGTCTTTGCAATTTGGAATTGTGGCTTTGGCTTTTCCGCTTTATCGGCAAACTCCGAATATTCTAGCTCTTTGGAAAATTATACCTCTTGCTTGTTTTTTAGGTAGCTTTTTAGCGATGATTTCTGGGGTGTTGATTGTATTTTTATGTGGTGGAGATAAAACAATTGCCGCCAGTGTTTTGGCAAAATCGGTTACAACTCCGATCGCATTAGTTTTAACTCGTGAAGTTGGGGGTATTGAGGCTATTGCGGTAGCTTGTGTAGTTATTGTAGGAATATTCGGAGCGGTATTTGGACATTTTATTTTGAATATTTGCGGAATTAAGAATAAAAGTGCGCGCGGACTTGCAATTGGTGCAACTTCTCACGCAATTGGCACGGGCAGATGCACAGAAGTTTGTGCAGAAGAAGCGGCATATTCCTCTCTTGCATTAGTTTTATGCGGTTTCTTTACTGCCATTACCGCATCATTTGTCTTTACTATTATGGCAAAATTTTTATACTAGGAGTTGAAAAAAATAATTATCTTTTTGTAAAAATAGCGGCTGAAAATAATACTTTATTCACAATAATAATTAAAATTTACTCAACTATAAAGACTAGATAAAACACCCGCAAGTTATGTTTATTGTTACTTTTAATTGATTACGAGGTTTTATCTATGTCTCAAATTCAAACTAATCCGCGTGAATTTTTCAAATCATTTGCGCGTAAATACTTTCTTGATGCCTTCACAGGAATGGCATTAGGTCTTTTTGTAACCTTGATTGCGGGCTTGATTTTTAAGCAAATCGGCATTTGGACTGGCTTGCAATTTTTTATTTCCATCGGTGCTTTGGCTTCGACTTTAATGGGAGCGGGAATTGGTGCGGGGATTGCGGGTTTCTTAAAAGCTCCCCCTTTGGTGGTTTTTAGTTGCATTGTTGCTGGTTTTTTAGGAGCGCATTCTTCGGAAGTTGTGGCGAATACGGCGATAAATTATTCCCTTCCTGGAAACCCAGTTGCTGCTTATTTATGCGCGGTTATCGGTTACCGTCTTGGTGTTTTGGTTGCAGGAAAATCGTCTTTGGATATTTTGTTTATTCCCGCAGCGGTGATGATTGCTGCTTATGCGACGGCGGCGTTTTTATGTCCCTCGGTGGTGGCAGCGGTAAATGCAATTGGTGCGGCAATTCAGGCGGCGACACAGCTGCAACCGTTTTTGATGGGAGTAGTGATTTCGGTTGCGATGGGGCTTTTGCTCACGCTGCCAACGAGTTCCGCGGCGATCGGTATTGCAATTGGTTTAGGGGGAATTGCTGGCGGTGCGGCTACGGTCGGTTGTGCGGCGCATATGGTTGGTTTCGCGGTGATTTCTTGGCGTGATAACGGTCTAGGCGGTGCGATTGCGCAAGGTTTGGGCACGAGTATGCTGCAAATTCCCAATGTTTTGCGCAAGCCGATTTTGTTTTTACCTGTAATCATTGCTTCGGCAATTGTCGGACCTCTTGCGACTTGTGTCTTTCATTTGCCTTGTGTGCCATCAGGTGCTGGAATGGGAACTTCGGGTTTGGTCGGAGTTTTCGGGATTATCGATGCGGTGAAGGCGGAAAATATTGCAATGTCTGACAATGAATTATGGTTTGCAATAATTTTGCTGATGTTTGTCTTACCAGCACTTATTTCTTGGGCGGTTGCATTTGTGATGCGGAAAAAATCCCTAATCTTGGACGGTGATTTGAAAATATTACGATGAGGTTATAAAAAACGGCGGAAAAAAACTTCCGCCGTTTTTTTATAAAAAAATCACCCTAACGGATAAACAAATTCTTCACTTTTCAAATTCATAGAGCAGGTCGATTGCGCTACCGTCTTTTTGTGAAGATGAGCCTTCGAGTGAAAGTCGGCTATTTATTTGATAACGGGCAAGGAATGTAGTTATCGAATTAAAGAAATCGGATTTCATTCCTACATAAATATCTTCTCCGAGATTTTTTCCTGCTTTTAGTCCGCTTACTCCGAGTTCAAAAACATCTAATCCCGTTTTATTTGCTAAATCGTCGGGGAAAAGTCCGCGTGTGCCGATGCTGGCAGCGGTTTGGAGCAAAGATGTGCTATCCGTTCCTGCATCGAGTGAATGTCCCGTAAGCAAGTAAGACAGAATTGAGGCATCGGGCATTGGCGGTTCAGAAGTGAGTTCAAGTTTCATATTTTTAACCGTGCCTGAAACTTTTGCCCCCGCTGAAATATCGCCGATTTCGCGCAGAGCCAGAATATCCAAGCTAGGGTTGGCGATATTTCCCGAGAAAGTCGCGCTACCGCGTTTAATTTGCAACTCTTGCCCGTAAATTTCATAAGTACCGTTCGCGACTTCAATCCGCCCGTTACCGAAGAGTTGTGAATTACGCAGCAAAATATTTAGCGCACCGACAAGGCGGATATTCATATCGGAATTTTTGAAAAACACCTTGTTACCGAGCGTGATTTTTATCCGCATTTTGGTTGAGTTATTTGCGCTACTTGCGACATTTTCCGCCGTATTTTTGCTAGCAGTTTTCGCATTTGCCGTATCGGATTTGCGTTTAATCACCACATCTTCGGATTTACTCACACTGCCGCGCATATCAGGAATAGAAATTGCCGCTTCTGGAATATGCACTTCGCCGTTGATATCGACCCCGTTTTCGGGATTGATTTTGATGGCGAATTTAGGGCTCGCCGTAACTTTCATCGTTTTGGAATTAGCAAGCTGCATTTTTTCGCCGTTCAAATTGAGATTTAGCACTAGCGGAATAAGTTGCAGATTTCCTGTTGCTTTGAGTGCGCCTTTGGGAGTGCCGATATTGCCGTTAATGCCGAATGTGCCATCGTTACGGCTTTGCACATTCAGGCGAATATCGCGTAGGTCGGTTGCGTATTCAGGAATTACGACTTTGCCGTTGGCAAGCGTGATATCACCGCCGATATTTGGTTTAGAAAGAGCACCAGCAGCCCGTAATTTGCCGTTAATTTTTCCTTGTAAAACCGATATTTGCGGCACGAAATATTTGAATTTACCGATATCTTTGAGTTCAAAATCGGCTTTTGCGTCCAGTGTGTTTTTGCTTAAATTTATGCCTGCAAGCGCGGAAAGAATGCCAGCATCGCCGAGGTCGAGATTAAGACGGTTTTGCAATTCGCTACCGCGGGCGCGAGTTTCCAGCAAGGCTTGTTTGATATTGAGCACGAGCGGCGGTTTGCCAGCAATCGGAATAACGATTTTTCCAGGCTGCAAACGCAAATCACCACCGCCTGCGATTGTGCCTTTTTCGTCGATTTTGATTTCGGCTTTGCCTGACATTGCGGTTTCGACGCGCATATTTTTCGGTAAAAACGCGGCAAATGACTGCGGCACAACTTTTTCGATATTTGCTTTCAGCGTGAGCACATTGTTTTTTGTTAAATCGAGGCAGAGATTTGAGTGTTTATCTGTTAGACAAAAGTTTGACAATGAAATATTTTTATCGGTAATTTTTACTGGCGAACTACCGCGAAGTTTGAGTTCATTGTCCAGAGCACGCAAAGAAAAATTGCCGATATTTCCAGTCCAATTCGGTAAAGTGGAAAATCCCCCTTGTGCGGAAATATCGGTATTTATTTCGCCCCCGTTGGTGTTAATTTTTATACTGTGGTTCTTAAAAGTTCCAGCTGTTATGAGTTTTATTTCCTGCCATTTTTTACCGCTAGCGGAAATATTTTCGGCAATAATCTGATTATTAAAATTGCTATTTCCCGATAATGCACTATCAAGTTTTACCGTTATGCGGTCAATTGCATTGTCAAAAATTTTCAAATTGCGAATTGACAAATCAGATTTAATATTCGGATTAGTCATTTTTCCTTTGGCGGAAATATTGCCTTTTACGCTACCTTTTAACGGTCGGTAAAACAAAGATAAATCTTCGATTGAACTTTTTGCTTCGATATCAAGTTCGCCAGTATCTTTAATTTTTCCCTTTGCATTCAATGAGTTAGCACTTCCAAGTTGCAAGGCAAGAGCTTTAATATCAACATTTGCACCGTCAATTGCAGTTTCACCTTTAAGCGATAATTTCTGTCCCTGCCAATTACCATCTATTTGCTTAATTACGGCGGTGATTTCAGGTTTATTATTTACTATCTTACCGTTATTTTCTGCCACTATTGTGCTTATTTTTGCAGGAAAACCGACTAGGCGAGATAGATCTAAATTTCCCCCTGTTATATCTGTTTTCCATTCGATATTAGGATTAAATTTAGCTTGACCGTCAATTTTTGCTTGTCCGCCAAAACCTTTCACTATCAAGCTTAATTTTTTCACCTCTTCGGTGTTTGCAAGCACATCAGCATCGAGATTAAATTTTTCTTTTTGCCAAATTGCATTTGTGTTGATTTTTGCGGCTAATTCTTCGATTGTTCCCTGCGCGGTAATTTTTCCCTCTGGCAGTTCAACGATATTGTCGATTTTGAAGTTATTCCAAGCGATTTCACCGTTTAACTTCGGCGAAGTCAAATTGCCAGCAAGATTGATGTTGCCGAGAACTTTGCCGTGCAGCATTGGGACGATTTTGTGTAAATTTTGGGCATCAATATCAACTTTGAGCGCGGAAGATGATTGATTTTCCAGCGAAAATTTACCGTCCGCGACGAGTTTATTTCCCGCAATCTCGAGATTGACTTTTTCCGCTTGTATGTTTTTGTCATTCAGATGTATTTTTCCGTCAGCGTTTAAGAGCAGGTGTTGCCATTTGCCTTTAATTTGTTCGAGCGCGAGATTGATGTTTATTTTGTCCGTGATTTCGCCCGTAGAGCTGAATTTACCGTTCAATTGAAAATCTTTGAGTGCGGGAATTTTCTTGGCGTATTTATTTCCGTCTAATTTTTCCGCTGCCAAATTTGCTTGCCAAGCGAGGAGCTTTTCTTTTAATTGCACTTGACCGTCGGCGGTGATTTTTCCGCCTAAGGTGTTGATATCAAGCTTGATATCGCGGATTTCATCGAGAGTGATTTCGGCGTTGAGCAGGGCTTTAATTTCAGGAATTTGCTTACCAGATATTTCGGCTGATAAAGCGGCAGCAATTGCGTTTAGCTTGCCTTTTAAGCTGATATTCGCGGCGGGGACGGTAATTTCATCGTGCAATATGCTCGTTTTACCGACATCAAGCGATAAATCAAGGCTTTGATTTTTATTGTCGATATTTCCCGCCAAAGTGATGATGCTCGCGGCAAAATCGCCGTTAGTTTTGATTTGAATTTCAGGATTGAGCAAAGTTCCGTTTGCCGTAATTTCAGCATTTTGAATTTGCGGTTTTTCGCCGATGAGCTTTACCGTTGATTTACCTTGAATTTCGAGCGGATATTCACCCGTTAGTTCAGTTTTGGCGGCAAGTGCAGCCGTGATATTTCCAGTGCTTTCATTGCCAGATAAAAGATAAATATTTGTATCTGTTTGTAATGCAATATTGCTTTGGTTAACGACGGCAGAACCCGTGAAATTTTCGATATTCAAAATTCCATCGATTTTGAAATTATTTATTTCTAAATTTTTGGCACTGATTGCAAGCGGAATATTGATTTCAGGAAGTTTTTGCGGCAGTTGCGGATAAGCTGATTTTTTTTCTTCTTTTTTTTCAGTAGATGACGGAAGAGTTAAAAGAGAATTTTCGACTTTTAATTGATTGATATTGATTTTTTTTGACAGAAGTGCGGTAGAACTTAAATCCAGAATGATGTTTTCGGCGGAGAAAATTTCTTCTTGTTTCATAGAAATTTTCAAATTTTTCCAAGAATTTTTTCCGAGAATTTTTCCTTCGATTTTGTCGGCTTGAATTACAACGGGAGAGAACTTATTCGCGATTTTTGGTAAAGCTCGTAAGCCACTTTCGGTATTCAAAATCCAATAAAGCAAAATTAGCAGGCTTACAACTAAAAAAATAATGGTGAATAAGCCGAATTTAATATTTTTTTTGTAATTCATTGCGCTCGCCAAAAGGTAAAAAAAGACAAGCGCGGAATTATCGAAAATTAGATATTGAAGTCAAACCGCATCAATCAAAATAATTAGGCTTATTAGACAAGCGAATTTTCAATATTTTTATAAATAAGGATTTATATGAACACAGAAATTGCAACTGAACTCAACCAAGCTTTGCTCAAATTGGTGGAAAACACACTCGCGGAAATTAAGGCGGTGAATGTGCAAAGCATTTCACTTGCGGGAAAGGCGGATTTTGCCGATTACATCGTTGTCGCATCGGGAACTTCCGACCGACATTTGCACGCGATGGCGGATAAAGTCGTCGAAGAAGCAAAAAAAGCAGGATTTCGACCGCTCGGCGTTGAAGGCGAAGATAGCCGTGATTGGGTTTTAGTCGATTTAGGCGATGTTATCGTGCATTTGATGCGACCTGAAATCCGCGAACTCTACGGTTTAGAAAAACTCTGGTCGCTTACTCCAAGTCGCGGCGTTTGATTATGAAAAAAGAAAAAACGCTTCTGTTTTTATTTGCTAGCTGGTCGCTGATTTTGATTTTTTTTGCGGTAATTTTTTTATTTCTGCTTGCTAAAAATGCGCCGCCAAAGTTGCCGTTTCCGAAAAATTTCGAACGGGCGGAAGTTATTTTTATCCGTGATGGCGAGCAGAAAATTCGTTTTAATTTCAAAAATTCCGCTTGGCAGAGTGAAGACGGTAAAAAGCAGGAAAAATTCTCCGTTCTGCTCGGCGTGTTGGCTAAATCCTGCTATGAAAAATATCCGCGCTCCGAAATAAAAATAAATCCGCTTGATGAAGATTTAATCCTGATTTTTAACGGCGGGGAAAAATGGTTTTTCGGAGCGCATAACGCGGTGAAACAAAGACATTTTCTGCGTGTCGGAGAGAGCGTTTATTCCTGCAATGAACAAGTTAAACCGCGATTTGAACAGCTTTTCAAGTAAATAAAAATGCCAGAACTACCCGAAGTTGAAACCGTCTGCCGTGCGATTTCGCCGCGACTTATCGGTAAAAAAATAAAGTCCGTTGTCATTCGTGCTGAAAAACTTCGCCGTCCGTTAGATAAAAATCTCCACGAAATTGAAGCTAGAACGGTTAAAAATATCAGCCGCCGTGCGAAATATCTCATTTTTAATTTCGATGAAATCAATCTGCTTATTCATCTCGGAATGAGCGGAATTCTGCGCATTTGCCGTGAAAACGACGAAATTATCCGCCACGACCATCTTTCGATAATCACCGAAGACGGTGCGGATTTGCGCTTAAACGACCCGAGACGCTTCGGATTGGCAATGATTTATCCCGTAAATAATCCGCCTGAATTTCTGATAAATCTCGGTGTAGAGCCGCTTTCAGAAGAATTTGACGGTAAATATTTATTTGAAATCTGCAAAACCAAAAGCGCAAAAATCAAACAAGTTCTGATGGAACAAAAAAATGTCGTCGGTGTCGGGAATATCTACGCTTGCGAGGCACTCTTTCAAGCGGAAATTTCACCCGTTCGCAGCGCAAAAACATTAACTAAAACCGAATGCGAAAAATTAGTCGCGGCGGTGAAAGATAGATTAGAAGCGGGAATTCAAGCTGGCGGCACAACCTTGCGCGATTTTTTTCACCCCGACGGCAAACCTGGCTATTTCAGTCAAAAACTTGCGGTATACGGCAAAGTTGCTGAAAAATGCCCGCGTTGCGGCGGAAAAATAGAGAACGAAAAGATTTCAGGAAGAAGTAGCTTTTTTTGCCCGAAATGTCAGAAATAGGGCGGTGAAAAATAACCGTAATGGGAAATTGGAGTAGATATAAAAAAACCGCCTTGCGGCGGTTATGTTCTGGCGGAGAGGAAGAGATTCGAACTCTCGATAGGGGATAAACCCTATACTCCCTTAGCAGGGGAGCGCCTTCAGCCACTCGGCCACCTCTCCAAAAGAGCGGCGCATTCTATAAAGATTTATCAAACTGTCAAATTTTGTCGTAAGCATTGCCGTAAATGACAAAAATTGTCGCATTTGTCTGCCGTATAGTCGTTTCAGTTCAAAATAAGACAAGGCAGCGAGCCGAAGACAGTATCTAAAATACGGCGAGGCGAAGCTAACGCAGTATTATTTTGAAATGGAACGACTATAAATCAATTTTTGAGCAGATGGAGCAAATTAACCGCCGTCCGTTTAGTTTTGGTATTGCGGCTGGAATTAAAAAGCTGTTGCAGATAGTGTTTGAGATGATTTATTTCCGCATCCGTGAGTATTTCTAAATTGTCCGCTTCAACTGCTTCAATCAAATTTGCCGCAAATCCCGTTTTGCTCGGAATAAGCCGCGCCCAGCCAGCGGAATAATCAACACGGTAAAAATCCGCCGCTATTTCCCGTTCAGGTATTAGTCCCGCTTCTAAAAGTAAATGTACTTCTAGAGCGCGAATATGCCGCGCACTGCAAGTCGATAAAGCCAGCTTGTATTTTTCATAAAGAAGAAAATCCGCGTCGAGATGATGGTTGTGTAAAACAATCTCATTGAGATAATTCGCAGTAAGCCAGTCTTTACCGTGCAGCGGAAAAATCGTTTTCGTCTCCGCTGAATGTAAATTTCCTAAATCAGTCTTTTTGGTTAGATGAATCAATAATTCTCGAAATGGAGCAAATTGCTCCGTATCACGGTGAGTTTTTTGTTGAGAAATACGCGCAATCGCTCGGATTAAACCGTGGTTTTGCGTTAATAAATCAAGGAGATAACGGCTTTCACCGTAGGGAATTCTTTTGAGAATAAAAGCTGGTTCTTGGTCAAGAATAAGCATATTTTGTTATGAACTACAAATTTACAGATGGGAAGATGTGGTAGGCTCACCGCTCAAAAATTTTACTTGGAACACTGCGTTTTATGCTGCTAATGATTGATAACTACGATTCTTTTACCTACAACTTGGTGCAATATTTCGCCGAGTTGGGGCAAGAAATAACCGTAAAACGCAATGACGAGACCAATATCGCTGAAATTGAACAATTGCAACCTCAATATATTGTGATTTCTCCTGGTCCCTGCACACCAGCAGAGGCGGGAATTTCTAAATCAGTTATCGAATATTTTGCGGGCAAAATTCCACTTTTGGGAGTGTGTCTCGGTCATCAATGTATAGCGGAGGTTTTCGGTGGAAAAATCGTGCGGGCTAAAAAAGTAATGCACGGTAAAACTTCGCTAATCTCTCATTCGAATATCGGAGTGTTTAGAGGTTTGAGTAATCCATTGCAGGTTACTCGTTACCATTCACTCGTTGCAGAAGCAAAATCGCTACCGCAAGAGTTGGAAATAACCGCATCGATAGAAGAAGAAGGAGAACAAGTGATTATGGGATTGCGGCATCGGAAATATTGTGTTGAAGGTGTGCAATTTCACCCAGAATCTTTTATGAGTAACGAAGGGCATTCTTTGCTTGCCAATTTTCTTAAACAAGAGGCAAATTGATGGAAAACTATGATTTGCTAATCAACTATATGATTAAAAACGGTATTGCAACTCACGAGCAAATCCGTGAAGTTCGCTCTGCCATCGTAAAAACTCGTGCTGGTTTCTTGCAGCAAATTTTGGCAGACGGTTTGATTTCTCCGTCAAAATTATCCGAAGCTAACCGAGAACTCTATAACCTACCTTATGTTTCATTGCGGGAATTAGAAATTCCGCGCGAACTAACCAGTCAATTCAAAGAAGAAGTAGTCCGTAAGCATATTGCCTTGCCGATGTTTTTAAGTGGCGGTCGCTTGTTTGTTGCAACGAGAGATCCAGGTAACCGCAATTTGCTCGACGAATTTAAGTATCAAGGCAATTTTTCATCGGTAGAACCTGTTGTTGCCGATAGTAATGTTATTGAAGCACTGATTGAAGAGCATTACGCAGGCACAGGCGGAATGGAAAATATCTTGTTGGAAGAAGATTCCACTCAACAAGATATGGATCGCATTTCCGATGCACTTTCGGCGATGGGCGGCGGTGAGGAAGAAGCACCAGTTGTCCGATTTGTTACGGGTATGCTTTTAGATGCGATTCGCACAGGTGCATCTGACTTACACTTCGAACCGTATGAAACAACTTACCGTGTGCGTTTCCGTCGTGATGGTGTGTTACAAGAAGTAGCAAATCCGCCACCGAATATTGCAACTCGGATTACCGCTCGTCTGAAAGTTATGGCAAATTTGGATATTGCTGAAAAACGCGTTCCGCAAGACGGACGGATTAAATTGATGGTATCCGAAACCAAAGCAATCGACTTCCGGGTAAATAGCTTGCCGACACTTTGGGGCGAAAAAATCGTATTACGGATTTTGGATAGTTCGGCGGCAAAACTCAATATCGATATTTTGGGTTTCGAACCAGAGCAAAAACAATATTATTTAGATGCAATTCATAAACCACAGGGAATGGTTCTGGTAACTGGTCCGACGGGTTCTGGTAAAACGGTGTCGCTCTACACAGGATTAAATTTGCTTAATAAACCAACGGTGAATATTTCTACGGCGGAAGACCCAGTGGAAATTAACTTGCCAGGTATCAATCAGGTAAATGTCAATACCAAAACTGGTTTGGATTTCGCAGCGGCTTTGAAAGCGTTTTTACGGCAAGATCCTGACATCATAATGGTGGGGGAAATTCGGGATATCACCACGGCGGAAATTGCGGTAAAAGCAGCACAAACGGGTCATATGGTTATGAGTACACTGCATACCAACGATGTGCCGCAAACGATAGCTCGTTTGGTGAATATCGGTATTGAACCGTATAACATTGCCGCATCGGTGAATTTAATTATGGCGCAACGGCTTGCACGGCGTTTGTGTCAACATTGCAAAACTCGTGATCGCAAACGCCATCACGAAGAGCTAATAGCTTTGGGATTTGATGAAGAAGAACTCGATGATTTGAAAATTTATACCGCCAAAGGTTGCGACCGTTGCTCGTATCAAGGTTATCGCGGACGGGCTGGTATTTATCAAGTTGTGCCGATTTCTGATTCTTTATCGGATTTGATTTTGAAGAATGCTTCTGCTGCTGAAATTGGTGAGCAATGCCGTAAGGAAGGATACGGAGATTTGCGCCGTTCAGCATTAAACAAGGTCAAGATGGGGTTGACTAGTATTGAAGAAGTGTTACGGGTAACAAGTGATTAATTAACGGAGACTATTATTTATGGCTGTCGAAGAGAAAAAACTCAAAACCTATACCTGGTCAGCAAAGAATAAGCAAGGCAAGACCATTAAAGGTGAGCACGATATGGCAAGTGAAGCTGTTTTGAAGGCTTTCTTGTCTCGTCAAGGTTTGACCAATATTCAGGTAAGAGAAAAAGCAAAACCTGTTTTTGAAAGTAAGGGAAGAATTAAGTCATCGAATATCGTGTTTTTTACACGGCAAATGGCGACGATGCTTCGTGCTGGTATGCCTGTAATGCGTTCTTTGGAACTTGTAGGACAATCAATTGAACGCCCGAAAGCGATGCAGGAAATTGTTATTGATGTGTTTAACCGTATTCAAAATGGTGCAAGTTTTGCAGAAGCTTTGGCAGCGCATCCTGTTTATTTCAACAACTTATATACAAGTCTAGTAGCTGCTGGTGAAGAAGCTGGTATGTTAGAAAAAACAATGGATAACCTCGGCACTAACTTGGAAAAAAACGAAGCGGTTAAAAAGAAAATCAAAAAGGCTTTGCGTTATCCAATTATCGTTTTGTGTTTTGCGGCAATCGTAACAGCGATTTTGATGATTAAGGTTATTCCAGTATTTGCGGAATTTTTTGAAAGTAATGGTGGGCAATTACCGTGGATTACTCAATTTGTTATGAGTATTTCTGACTTTTTGATTGATAAAGGAGCGTATTTACTTATCATCACAATTGCAGCTATTTACGGTTTTATATGGTTGAAAAAAAGAAATAGAAATTTTGAAAAAAGGGTTAATAGGCTAGCTTTTAAAGCACCTCTGATTGGTGGAATTATTCGTTGCGGTGCGGTGGCTCGTTTTGCAGGAACAATGAGTATCCTTTTTAATGCTGGTGTCCCGATGATAAAAGGTTTAACTGCTGTTGCACCAGCTGTTGGCTCTGTGGTATTTGAAGAGGCAATCTATGTAATCCGCGACAATGTGCAAAATGGTCAGCAGTTATCTTTTGCGATGAAAAATTCTGAACTATTTCCAATTGTGGCGGTGCAAATGACAGCGATTGGTGAGGAATCTGGTAATCTAGGTGAGATGCTTGGTCGTGTTGGTCTTTTTTACGAAGAAGAACTTGATTGGCGGATTGATAACTTAACCTCAATGATTGAACCACTAATTATGGCGTTCTTGGGATTGGTAGTAGGTGGTCTCTTGATGGCTATGTATCTTCCAATGTTCCAAATTGGCGATTTGTTCTAATGAGCATATTGAACGACTTATTTACAGGAACTATCGGGCTTGCTTTTGCAAGCCTGATTGGTCTTATGGTGGGTAGCTTCCTTAATGTTGTGATTTACCGCCTCCCCGTGATGATGGATCGGCAAGAAAAACAACTAGCTTGGGAAATTCTGCACGGTGAAGGGCAGAAAAATCCATCTTTACCTGATGAGAAATTCAATCTCCTTTTCCCTAATTCGCATTGCCCTAATTGCAAGCACCATATTCGTGCTTGGGAGAATGTTCCTGTTATTAGCTATTTATTGCAGAAGGGAAAATGTCGTGGTTGTGGTCAGAAAATTTCTCCGCGCTATATGAGTGTAGAAATTTTGACGGCGGTTGCGAGTGGAGTTGCGGCTTGCTGTTTTGATACTGGCATTCAAGTTATTTTTGCTTTGCTTTTCACTTGGACGCTGATTGCTTTGATATTTATTGATGCGGAAAATTTCATTCTTCCCGATGTGTTGACCTTGCCTTTGATGTGGATTGGAATTTTTTGTGCTGTATTACAGGGATTTTCTGGATTATTTGTATCTTTGCCTGAAAGCGTTCTTGGCGCGATGGTCGGATATGTATCGCTGTGGTTGGTTTATTGGATATTCAAAATCATCACCAAAAAAGAGGGAATGGGCTTTGGAGATTTCAAATTACTCGCGGCATTGTGTGCTTGGCAAGGTGCGGTGATGCTACCGATAATTTTGTTTTTCGCTTCGATTTCAGGGATTATTTACGCCTTAATTAGCCGTGTTGGATTTGGTAAACCAATACCGTTCGGACCTTATTTAGCGGTAGCTGGTTGGCTATCATTTTTATTTGGACGGCATTTGTTAGTGCTATTTGGTTTTGATAACTGATGATTATTGGCATCACTGGCGGTATTGCTAGCGGTAAGAGCAGTTGTTCGAAATATTTTTCTTCGCTAGGTTATTCGGTGGTCGATGCTGATTTAATTTCGCGGGAAGTTGTTGCAGCGGGCGGTGATTTTTTACGGCTTTTGGTCGCAGAGTTTGGACGGAAAATTTTATTATCAGACGGTAATTTAGATCGAGCGTATTTTCGCGAATTGATTTTTTCTAATGCTGCCGTGATGAGCAAAGTTAATTCTCTGATGCACCCGTTAATTGCCGAAGTTGCGAAAGAACGGCTTTTCAATTATTCCCAATCAGATATAGTTTTCTACGATGCTGCACTACTTTTTGAGGCGGAGCATAATAAATTTTGCGATTTAACCGTAACCGTCGATATTCCTGAAAATTTACAAATTGAACGGGCACTGAAGCGCGGCAATATTACGAGAGAAATTTTGCAGAAAATAATGGCGGTGCAGATGCCGCGTTTTTTGCGCCTGATGCGTAGTAATTTTTGCATTGATAATTCTGGAACTTATGAGGATACGGAATATCAATGCGATTTATTTCTTAAAAAAATAAAAAATTTATGAGACTTTTATGAAAACGATTGCAATTATTGCTGCGATGCCAGAGGAATTGTTAGACTTATCTCATCATTTGTCCGACATTTCGCAAGAGACAATTCACGGTAAGGAAATTACTACGGGGTATTTGGACGGTAAGCGGATTGTTTTGACTTTATCTGGTATTGGTAAGGTGAATGCCGCATTTGCGACGGCTTTGATTGTGTTGCAATATAAGCCAGATGTCGTAATAAATACGGGTAGTGCAGGTGCATTGTCGGCGGATTTGGATTTTGCTGATGTGGTTATTGCGGATAAATTGACGCAATACGATGTTGATATTAGCAAATTTGGATATTCAATCGGGCAAGTTCCTGGAATGTCGCAGTTTTTTGCAGTGGATAATGGGCTTTCTTCTTGTGTGGAAGCAGAGTTTTTGGCAACCGCGGCTAATAGCAATATAAAAATTCACCGTGGATTGATTGTTTCTGGCGATAAATTTATTGACGGTAAAGACAAAAAAACTGCGATTTTGCAAAATTTTCCCGCTGCTTTGGTTTGTGAAATGGAAGGCGCGGCGATTGCGCAAATTTGTGTGCAGGCGAATATTCCTTTTGCGGTTGTCCGTAGTGTGTCGGATAAAGCGGACGAAAGTTCTGGTATTGATTTCGACAAGTTTATAAAAGAAGCATCAAAAAGAAGTGCAGAAGTTGTTTTGCGCTTATTGCAAAAGTTATGACGGTGCTAACTCGTTCCAATTCAAAATTAAGATAAGGTAGTAAGCTTAAAGATTGTATAGTCATTCCTTATCAAAATAGCTGTTTTATAGTCGTTCCACTTCAAAATAATACTGCGTTAGCTGCGCCTTGCCGTATTAGACATACTGTCTTCGGCTCGCTGCCTTGTCTTATTTTGAACTGAAACGACTATATCGACAAAGTCGGGAAATAAGCAGAAGCAGTGAGAATTTTGCGTTGGCTTGTCATAGCGGGTATTTGCAAGAAATTAAAACTTGCTGATGATTTTAAGCTAAATACTTGCTATTGAATTTGTATATATAAAGTCTGGCTATGTAATACAAAAAACGGTTTAGTCTAGACTAAACCCCGTTATCTTGACAGATAACGGGGTTTAGTTTTTTTTTTACTTATAGATAGTGAGGTATTTATGGCTATAAATGTTTTTGTTACTAGTAATAGACACGAAGCTGATTACAAAGTGTTTTTTACGACAAATAAATTTGAGGCAAAAGCTGCTCAAATTATCAAAGGTGGAAAATTGACTAGCAACAGGCATGTGGCAGATGCAAAAGTTTTTATTACTAATAACAAACATGAAGCGGATATTGTGATGCTGCAGGCTGATTTTCCAAAAGCTAAATAAAGGAGGTGATGTATGCAAAAAAAAAATACCGATCGTCCTGCTGAAGACTGGAAAAGATTTAGATGGCATAGAAAATCCGTCAGTTCAAGAAATTTTAAGCAATGTTTGCGGGTCTTGGAAGATTAGTCAAGATCGTATAAAGGAAATTAAATATGCCGCTGCAGTTATAGATAATCGTATTGTTGCGGTATTTGAAGTTTCTAAATGGGTGCAGTGCGGAGATAGATATCGTTTTATCGGAAAACAAGCTAGTCCGAATATAGCTGATATGTTAGATGGAAAAGATGTATCTAAATATTACAACGGTAGTCAAAATCCAGTTAAATATTTGGGAATATCTGTTGTAAGCCTAGAACTAGTAGTAAGAGATACACCATCCACATATGAGATTGGGGTAAGTAAATTTGCTACTGTTGAAGACAGAGAAAAATATGTTAAAGACATTAAAGACGGCGGCAGTGAATTGTTTTGGGAAGCTAATATGCTTTCTATGACAGTAATTCCATTAGAGGATACTACTGTAGAACTTACTACTTCCTACCGTATAAAAGATTTGAACGAAGATAGTGAAAGTGGTCGTGAAAGTATTGAAAAAGATATAAAAATTAACATTATTCACACAAGAATGCCGTTTAATGACGCAGAATCCCCTGTTAAGCTAATTGCAGCACATGGATGGAAAAGAAGATTTTATAGTTTTGATTTACCCTCCCATATTGATGTTGTAAATCTTGAACACAATTCTTTTTATGCCTTCAGTTTTCCTTGTTTGGATGGTTTTATGGATGCAGTGGACTATGGCGAAGATGAAGATGACACTAATCACACTTACATGATATAGTCAATTCGTAACAAGATAGCTCATTATTGCCTCTTCAATTGTATTGTAATTATGAATAACGCTTCGTATATATTTTTTAAGATTTGCCCAAGTTTTCTCTATTGGATTTAATTCTGGGGAGTAAGGCGGTAAATTCAGCACTGTATGACCATATTTTTTCGCGTATTCGCGCAATTTTTCGATTTTATGAAATGAGGCATTATCTAAAATAATGACTGAATTCGGTTTTAGTTCTTTCATCAAGAATTCGACAAACCATTTTTCGAAAAATTCACTTGTCATCGTGCC
>JAGBJT010000004.1 GCA_017934275.1 Cardiobacteriaceae bacterium
AAAAACAGCATAAATAGTGTATAAAAATACAGTTAAAATATAAAAAAACCCCATCGAAAAGTGGGGTTTTTTTATTTCTGCAATTAAGTTAAAGAAAAAATTGTTGAAAAGAATTGACAATTGGTAAAAAATGTTAAATTTAGATGCGCCCAATAACAAATGTTATGAATACATCGTAACCATTCCTAACGGACAAACTGGTGGCTTTGCCGATCAACTCCATATGTATGCTCAATCTAGCAATCAAGGTGGGTATTTGTATAAAACAGGAGTAGGTGTCCAAAGCTGGCAAGGAATGCTCGAATTAGGAGATGGTTATTTCAAACCAACTAGCGACGCAAAGACAATTGATGAATATCACGGTTTATGCGATGGTGAGTATGAATGGTCAGGAAATGCGATGAACTTCATGACAATGTCTGCTCTGGATATCTTTCGTCAAGCATTAACAGGCGGAAACCGTGCAAAAGGCGTTGGCGGAAGTAAAAAAGTTTATGAAGACGGAGATGCAGATACCACTTATCTGCGCCGTGCTATGTTCTGGAATGGAACGGAATCTACAAAAATTTTCCCATACGGTTCTTCATTAGGTAATGCTGCTGATGGTTCAACAGCCAATCAGAAAAATGATGATGCAGTTTCTAGACAACGCAAATTCGCAAATGACATCGTTCAAGGAACAATCGGCAATGAACCTGCTATTGATTATCTTGTTCCAAAAGGTTTCAGAACTTCACTTGAACAAATTAAAAAAGGTGAATTCGAAGACCCATACGGTGTGCCGAAAAATTTGAAACCAAACTACGAAAAAACGGCTAGCGACTTTTCCTTCTTTATGGCGGGAACTGGATTTTATGTTGCACTTTACGGTGATATTCAACCATCTACTTATGCAATAAATGGTGCGAGACGGATTTACCAAACTCCACGCAACACCGCAAGAACATCAATACAAAATGGACAACCAACACAAGCTCGTTGGTTTAATGTCGTAGTTGAGCAACAAAATAGACCTACTGGATTATTGCAGCAACTCGGAACAGATGGGGGTAGAACTGCTGTTATCGGATACCTTCCAGAATTGAAAGCAGGTTCTGAATCAGGAGATGGCGGCGTTTTGCGTGCTGGTATGCGTAATGTTGTGGAAGTTGAAGTTGAATCTGATGGCAAATTTAAGCCAAATCCTGACAATGACAGTTCAGGAAACTCTGGTGTTATCAACTATGTAAATAAATTTGGGGATAATTCTTTATACGACAGTATGGACCCTGTATCAGAGTTGTATTACACAGCTGTTCGCTATCTGCGCAACGGTGCTTGGAAATGGACGAGCGACGGTTCGCAAGAGAGAGTTGCAGGAGATAAAAAACCTTACACATTACCAACAAATCTAAAACCATATCAAACGGAAAATTTCCCTGTTATCCGCGAATGGGACGATCCGCTGCATCCAGAAGGCAAAGATTTGTCAGCAGGAAAATGTTACGCTCCAATGATTATCACGATTGGCGATACAAGCGTGCACTACGACGGTAACTTACCAAACTACCCTGGCAACTCAGTAGGAACAGACAATACGGCTTTGGATAAAGATGGAACGCATTACTACGCCAAAGTTGCTGAACTACAAGGACACGGAACTGGTGAGTATGCTTGGAGACATTCATCGGGAATTATGAGAGCACAAGATTCTGAACCAACTTTTGGTATGGCTGGTATCGCCTATTGGTTGAAAACTAACGATGTGCGTCCTGACATCACTGCTGCATCGAAAGACAAGACCCCAATGCACATCTCTTCACTATTTGTTGATGTTTTGCAAGACGGGCACCTGCATCAATTTGACGCTTCATCTCGTCTCGCTCAATACGGCGCCCCAACAGCTGCTATGTGTCAGGAAATGCAAAAAACATATCCTTACAAAGCCTGCACAATCTTTAACTACTACAACTCGCTTACGACCAATCAAGACAACAAAATGTTCAACGCGTATTGGCTTGCAGGCAAGTTTGGTGCTTTTAACTACACAGGAAACACTCCTCTAAAAACAGCAGATTTCAGCTCAAAGAACGAGGAAATGCGTGATATCTGGGCAAGCAGCACTGCAACAGAAGATGAATTAAAACTCTTCCCGCTTGGAATCCCGAAAGGTTATTTGCTGGCAAACAATCCAGAAAATATGGTGAAAGGATTGACAGAAGCGTTTTCCTATGTAAATGAGAGTTTCAAATACACCTCACAATCACACGATACATTCAATGTGCGCTCTCCTGTAACTTCGGAAAACATTCTGGATTTCACCAAACAATGTAGTTCGACAACTCTGTACACGGGTGTTAAACCTGTGCAAGGTTCGTATTTACCGAATGCTTACATCTGTAATACCGAAGAAAACTTACTGTGGAACTCTAAATTCAACTTGTCTGGTAACTACGGCACGGTTACAGGTAAATATATTGATTTAGCCCGCAAACAAGACGGCAACCTTGATTTAGAAACAATTCAAGAGCAACTTAAATTCGGTGGTGATAGCGATCAGGTGAATGACTACCCGTTATTGGAACAAGATAGTTGGACTACGGATAGCTGGACTAGCGCAAAATTGATGGAAAAACGCAAAACCAATCTCTACACCAAAGACGGTGTTCTAACCAGCGATATGGTTACTTCCAACATTGACGGTGTATCAGCAAGCGATTTATACAACTGGCTGATTGGTGATACTTCCAAGGAAGCGCGGAACAAGGGAGGAACACTCCGTAACCGTGAAAAATTGCTGGGCACGGTGGTGAATTCTTCCGTAACTGGTGTTTTCCATTTGACTACCGACCATTTGAAACCGTATCACTACGCGACTAAATTCCGCGCTGATTCCTGTAAATTCCCAGACGGTGCTTTAATTCGTAGAAATCATTACGGTGTTGCGGCAAACGACGGCATCTTCCATATTTTGGAAGCACTCCACGGCGACGAAATTTACGGTTTCTTACCGCAACCAGCACTTGCCAAGTTAAGCGACATTGCCCGTAACGACAACAAGTTCCATTATGCCAACGACGGTTTTTCAATTTATTTTGATTACTGTTCTGGCGACAGCGCAAAATCAATGTTAGTCGGTTCAACTGGTCGCGGCGGTAATTCTGTTTATGCCATCGATATGACAACACCAGAAAATCCGAGATTCAAATGGGAATTCCCGTATTCGGTTGGAACTGACCATCAAGCCGATGTTGGCTATACCGTTCCGTCGCCTGTCAAAGCATTGTTTGATATTGACGACAAGCCAGTGCAAAAAGTGATTGTGTCAAGCGGTTATAGCAATACATCTGGCAAGGGCTCGATTTTCTTTATTGATGCTGATAACGGCAAAACCACGCAAATTCCTCTTTCTGCTGACGGCGTAACTGCTCCTGCTGGTGTTGGAGAACCGTTTGCTTATGACGAAAACTCTGACGGTGTAACCGATGTGGTTTATGTCGGTGATTTTGCGGGTAACCTCTGGAAAATCGATTTAATCGACCGTTCTTCTGATGAGAAAAAACCGAAAACTTCGGGCTGGAAAGCTGAATTGCTCTACAAAGCTGATGCAGATGCTCAACCGATTACAGGCGCACCGTCAGCAGATACCGTTCGCGGTCAAACCGTGGTTGTATTCGGAACTGGACATTACTTCACCGCAGACGGTGTAAGAAAAGATGTGCAAAACTACGCTTACGGCATCTACGACAGCCTCGACGAAAGCGGCAAAACCATCACGGTAACTTCTTCTGACATCATCGAGCATCAACTCGACGAACCGCCTTCTGACTTGAACGCTTCAGGCAGACTTTTGCATAGTCTCAAAAATGCGGTTTGTGTCAATGGCACTTGTGGTGCAAGTTTGGACTCAATCGGCGAAGTTAATAGCAAAACAGGACAGCTAGTTACGCTCAATGCTAAATACAAAGGCTGGCGTTTAGAGCTTGATAAAGGTCGGACAATTGCGGCAAATTCGCAAATCATCGAAGGCAATTACGGTAAATACGCCTACTTTGTCGGGGTGAAAAATGAGAGTGTGAATGTCGATAAAGAAAGTTGTGATTTGGCATACGGAACAACTGGTGTAATCGCGCTCAATCTTCTCACTGGCGGCACGATGGAACGCGTGTTTGATACCAATATGGATACCACCATCGACGATAAAGACGAAACAGGCGTAATTATGGATATTCCAAATGCGCTGTCACCGTCTGCTGCGGGCGTTGTGTTTATCCTGCCTGAAATTAGCGATAAAGGCACGGTTATCGGTCAAAGAACTGCATTTGCAACTGGTATCCGTGATAGCGAAGGCAACAACCGTATGATTATGACTGACTACAAGCAAGACAAACACAATGGTGTGTTTATTCGCACTTCATTGCGGGAAATTCGGGCTATTAGTCGTTAAGTTCTTTTTACATTCATTTGCCAAAACAAGAAACCTCCGTAGCAATGCGGAGGTTTTTTCTCGCCCGTGGCAACGGGTAAAGCTAATTTTCAAATATAGTAATTTCAGTTCAAAATAAGACAAGACAGCGAGCCGAAGACAGTATTTAGAATACGGCGAGGCGAAGCTAACGCAGTGTTATTTTGAAATGGAACGACCATATCAAGCGAAGAACAAATCAACAAAGCAATCCCAAATAAAATCCCTGTTTTATCAATTACTTACGAGCAAAAAATGACCGAACTTGACACTAACTCTATCCGCAAAGAATTCCCAATTCTCAATCAGACCATTCGCGGCAAGCGACTTTGTTATTTAGACAATGCCGCGACTACACAAAAGCCGCAGTTTGTAATACAAAAAATCAGTGATTGTCTAACTAATGAATACGCTGCGGTTTCACGCGGCGTGCATTATTTATCGCAAAACATCAGCGCGAAATATGAAGCGGTGCGGGAACAAGTTGCCAAATTCATCAATGCAAAAAATCCCCGCGAAATTATTTTTACATCGGGCACAACGGCGGGATTAAATCTGCTTGCTTATTCCTTATCCGAACTGCTACTTAAAAACGACGGCGCAATTTTGATTACCGCGATGGAGCATCACGCCAATTTAATTCCTTGGCAGATGGCGGCAAAGCGTTACGGGCGGCAGTTGCGGGTTTTGCCGATTACCGCAAATGGCGAACTTGATTTAACGAATTTCGAGAAACTTTTAGACGGCGTAAAAATTTTCGCTTGCACACATTCGTCGAACCTTTTAGGGACAATCAACGACATTAAAGAATTAAACCGTATTGCAAAATCCTACGGCGCGATTACGGTGTTCGACGGAGCACAAGCTATTGCTCATAACCGTGTTGATGTGCAAGAAATAAATTGCGATTTTTATGTTTTTTCTGGACACAAAATTTATGCTCCGACGGGAGTTGGTGTGCTTTACGGTCTCGGAGAATTGCTAGAACAAATGCCGCCATTTTTGACGGGTGGTGCGATGATTTCAACGGTGAGTTTTGAAAATACCGAATTTGCCCAATATCCGCAAAAGTTTGAAGCAGGAACTCCGCCCGTAATTGAAGTTATCGGACTGGGCGCGGCTCTGGAATGGATAGAAAAACACGGTGGAGTGGAAAAATTCGCTGCATATAAAAACGCATTAAGAGCGGAATTTGAAGCGGAACTTAATAAATTAGACGGAATAACAATTCACGGTAAGAGCCAAAATAAAACCGCCCTAACCTCTTGGACAATGAACGGTATTCACCCCCACGATGTCGGCACAATTTTGGACGATTGCGGTATTGCGGTTCGGGTCGGTCATCATTGCGCCGAACCATTAACAAAATTGCTACAAGTTCCAGCCACAATCCGTGCATCTTTTGCAATTTACAATAACTCGGAAGATATAAAACAACTCATCGAAGGAATAAAAACCGTGCAGAGGTTTTTTAATTGTTAAATAACCTTGATGGATTAGTTTGAGACCGTAAAAAATGAAAAACACTGCGCAAAAAGACAATTTATTCAACAAAATCAGCGACTTAATCGAACAATCTCGCGGTCGTGTTTTGACCGCAATCAACAGTGCAGAGGTCTATACCAAATATGCAATCGGGCAATACATTGTTGAATACGAACAACAAGGGGAACAACGAGCACAATACGGCAAACAGGTTTTGCAAGATTTATCAGAGCGTTTAACGGAAAAATTCGGTAAAAGTTGGTCAGTAGAAACACTTAAATTATGCCGTCTGTTTTATCAAATGTATTCGCTAAAAATCGTAAACACCGTTTACGATTTTGAAAATTCCCAAAAAAAACAAGCAATTAACAAAAAACAAATTTGGTAAACAGTGTTTACCAAATTCAAGAAACACAAGGCATTGCATCACAAACTCCATCATTTAGTCTTTCTTGGTCGCACTATTTAATACTGATGCGGATTAAAAATCCAGATGAACGCCGTTTTTATGAAATAGAAAGTCAAGAACAAAATTGGAGCGTGCGGCAACTACAACGGCAATATAGTCGTTCCACTTCAAAATAATACTGCGTTAGCTTCGCCTTGCCGTATTTTTATACTGTCTTCGGCTCGCTGCCTTGTCTTATTTTGAATTGGAACGACTATATCAATCCAGTTTGTATGAAAGATTAGCTTTGAGCCGCAACAAGGAAGAAGTATTGAAATTATCTCAAGTCGGACAAGTTATCGAAAAACCATCAGATTTAATCAAAAATCCGCTCACGCTGGAATTTTTAGGTTTAACTCCTGACTGCATCTACACCGAAAGTAAATTAGAAAACGCCATCATCGACAAATTGCAGGATTTTTTATTAGAACTCGGCAAAGGTTTTCTTTTTGAAGCACGGCAAAAAAGATTTACCTTCAATGAAGACCATTTTTTCGTAGATTTAGTTTTCTACAACCGCCTTTTGCAATGCTTTGTTTTACTTGATTTGAAAGTCGGAAAGCTGACACATCAAGATTTAGGACAAATGCAAATGTATGTCAATTATTACGACCGATTTATAAAAAAAGACTTTGAAAAACCAACTATCGGTATTTTGCTTTGCAAGGAAAAACACGACGCATTAGTCGAATTAACTTTGCCAGAAGATAGCAATATTTACGCTTCTGCCTATGAACTATATCTACCGAATAAAGCTTTGTTATCTCAAAAATTGCAGGAATGGGTGGAAGATTTTGCGCATAAAGACTGAACCAAAAATGAAATTTGAACGAAATTTGCAGATTAAAAAAGGTGAGATTTTCAACACTTCCGCTAAAACTTTTAATACCCAACTTCTTTACCGTGCCTAAATGCCAAGATAAAAATGATGTCTTCGTCTTGCTCATATCGATACAAAACAACATACGCAGCACTATATTCGTTCCACTTCAAAATAATACTGCGTTAGCTTCGCCTCGCCGTATTAGGCATACTGTCTTCGGCTCGCTGCCTTGTCTTATTTTGAATTGAAACGACTATACCGAATGGAATAATCAATTCTCGCAACGGTTCAATTTCACAAGGACGACCAATATGAGGTTGCGATTGCAGCAGTTGAAATTTTTGCCTAATTATTTCTGCTGCGCGATCTGCTGCTTGTGGATTTTTCTGTTCAAGAAAACAACGGCATTTTTCCAATCCTTCTGCCGCTTTGGGAGTGATTATCAGCTGTGGCATTTAGGAATTTCCGTAGTTTTATCCGTTCCCCAAGTGTCTAGCCAATTAAAAACTTCATCCGCTGTCAGATGCAAACCGTCTTGTTGATAATTTTGCCAAGCCTCAATTGCTTCTTGTTGAAACTGCAATTTTTTCTCTTGTCTCTCCACATACTCACATAATGCTTGTTTCACGACGAAATCTAATGATGATTTTTGTTGCAAGGCAAGCTGTTCAACTTTTTGCTGTAAAACCGTATCCAAAGAAATTGCTAACGACATATTCTGCTCTCCTTAAAAAAATATCGCATTTAAGCAAAAAACCACCAAGTTAATTTCCCCAGCAAGCCAGAATAGATAACAAATAACAAAATCCAGACAAAGGATAGAAAAATAACCGTATAAAGCTGGCGATTTTTATAGATAACAGTGTTGTTTATTTTCAAGTTTTCCACAAATTCACATTGATTTTTACCGAGCATCACTAGCCAAGCCAAAAATCCCCCAAATTGCCAGAATAAGCCGCCAAAATCCCGCATAAATTTTGCAATTTCAGTTTGCTTATTTATATACAACAGACATACCGAAATATTGTGAAGGCTAATTAAAATAAGCCAAACAGTGCAAAAAATTAAATTTTGACGGTATTTTTCAGAATTATTTAAGATTTTCCAATTGATAGCTTGCAAAACACAGGAAACAGCTAAGGTAAAAATCAAACCTAAAATAACGCTGGCAGTTGGATTAAACAGGCGGATTTCATTACGGTTTAATTCAGAATTTTGCAGCATACTTACTACTCACTCAACGGAATTTTTACAGCAAGGAAATAACAAAATGACAGAACAAATCATCAAAATATTCAAGACGACAGAAGAAAATTTTTCCCAAACACTAAAAAATCTCCTTGATACGGCGGAAGTCGGAGGAATTGACAGCACGGTGGCAAAGCAAGTTGCCGAAATAATCTCCGATGTTCGGCAAAACGGTGATAAAGCCGTTCTGCATTACAGCGCAAAATTTGACGGTAACAAGGCGGAAAAACTCGCGGATTTACAAGTAAAATCAGCTGATTTAATCACCGCTTGGAATAATTTAGACGCTGACAATCAACGGGCTTTGCAAATTGCGCACCGTAATGTTGTCGAATACGGCGAAAAACAAAAACTCGCAAGTTGGTCGTATCAACGCCCCGACGGTTCAAAACTCGCACAAAAAATCACCGCCCTTGACAGCGCAGGAATTTATGTTCCAGGCGGTAAGGCATCGTATCCCTCATCGGTAATTATGAACGCGGCTGCCGCGCAAGTGGCTGGTGTCAAGCGGATTGTGATGACCGTCCCCGCTCCAAATGATGAATTAAATCCCTTGGTGCTTGCGGCGGCGCATCTTTGCGGGGTTACGGAAGTTTGGAAAATCGGTGGCGCGCAAGCCGTTGCTGCACTTGCTTATGGCACGGAAACCATTGCCGCGGTGGACAAAATTACAGGTCCAGGCAACCGTTTCGTTGCAGAAGCAAAACGGCAAGTTTTCGGCAAAGTCGGTATTGATATGGTTGCAGGACCGTCGGAAGTTGTGGTTATTGCGGATAAAACGGCAAATCCTGAATTCATCGCTGCTGATTTATTCGCCCAAGCCGAACACGATGAAATGGCGCAGTCGATTTTGCTTTGCGATGATGCGGAAATTGCAGAAAAAGTAAGCACAGCGGTAAAACAAATGCTCTCTACTCAACCCAGAAAAGAAATTATCGAAAAATCCCTGCGAGGACGCGGTGCAATCATCATCTGCCGTGATATTGCGGAAAGCGTCGAAATTGCCAATTACATCGCCCCTGAACATCTCGAACTAATGACCGAAAACGCGCCAGCTCTCGTCGAAAAAATTCGCCATAGCGGTGCGATTTTTGTCGGTAGTTATTCCAACGAAGTTTTCGGCGACTACTGCGCGGGCACAAATCATGTTTTACCGACTTCCCGCACCGCGCGCTTTGCGTCAGGTCTCGGAGTTTGCGATTTTCAAAAACGAACCAGCATTCTGGAACTTTCCTCCGCCGCCGCCCAAGAATTAAGCCCCGTCGCGGATTTACTTGCACAAGGCGAAGGCTTACACGCACACGCCTTATCCGCTAGATTGCGCGGATCTGCTGCTAGCTAAATTCACCGTCAATTCAAAACGCAATAAATAAAAAAATCCGCCGTCATCCGCGGCGGATTTTTTTTACCGTTACCTGCTAAAACAAAAAGGACAAAGCCTCTTGCAAGCTCTGCGCGGTAAATATTTCAATATTTTTACTTTTACTCCTAGGAGCATTCGCCTTCGGTAAAACGATTTTGGAAAAGCCGTGCTGCTCGGCGGTTTTAATTCGCGCTTCACCGTTCGCGGCAGGTCGAAGTTCGCCCGCAAGTCCGATTTCACCAAAAATCACCGTGCCGCGCTCAATCGCAACATTACGCAAACTCGACACCGCCGCCGCAATTACCGCTAAATCCGATGCCGTCTCTGTAATTTTCAAACCGCCAACTACATTGACATAAACATCTAAATCGTGCATCGGTATGCCGCCGTGGCGGTTAAGCACCGCAAGCAACATCGCCAGCCGTCCGCCGTCAAAACCTTGCGTAACACGGCGTGCGTAATTTCCCGAATTGTCATCAACCAAAGCTTGCACCTCAACCAGCAAAGCACGGCTGCCCTCCCAAACGGGAAAAATTGCACTGCCCGCTTGTTCGCCATCAGGACGAGATAAAAATATCGCCGAAGGATTATTTACCGCCTTCAAGCCAGTTTCCAGCATCGCAAACATTCCGAGCTCATTAACTGGTCCAAAGCGATTTTTCACCGCCCGCAACATTCGGTAACGGCTGCCCGCCTCGCTTTCGAAATACAAAACCGTATCAACCATATGCTCTAAAACGCGCGGTCCTGCAATTGCGCCTTCCTTGGTTACATGTCCGATTAGAAATACCGTCGTGCCCGTAGATTTAGCAAAACGAACCAATTTCGCCGTGCATTCCCGTAATTGCGAAACCGCACCAGGCGCGGCGGAAAGCTCTTCGGAATAAAGAGTTTGAATCGAATCCACCACCAAAACTTGCGGCGCAAATTTCATCGCGGTTGCCAAAATTTTTTCGATTTGCGTCTCCGAAAAAAGCGAAATACTCTCTCTGGCAAGCCCGAGCCGCTCCGCCCGAAGTCCAATCTGCCGTGGAGACTCTTCACCGCTTACATAAAGACAAGAGATTTGATTAGCAGCAATTTGATGCACCGTCTGCAATAGCAATGTCGATTTACCGATACCAGGATCGCCACCGATAAGCACAACACTACCGCGCACCAAACCACCGCCCAAAACACGGTCAAATTCACTAATTCCACTCGGAATAACCGTCTCTTCGAAAAGCTCGATTTTGTCCAAAGTCTGAACATTGCCCGCTGCAACTCCCGCATAACCACCAGAACGACCGCGCGCGGCAGGTTTTTCTACCGCCTCTTCAATCAAACAATTCCACTCACCGCAACCGCCGCAACGCCCCTGCCATTTGGGAAAATCCGCCCCGCACTTCTGGCAAACAAAACGAGTTTTTTCTTTGGACATTTCTTATCTCTTGATTTCAAATTAAATTGCGACATTTTGGCGAGCGAAAAGAATCTCGCAAAATTAAAAATACCGTTGATTTTTAAGGAAATATACGGTGAAATAAAAAGTAAATGAGAAATTTTCGCAAAAATACTTGCATTTCTAATTAAGAAGTATTATTATTTACCGCGACAGGAAGTTATGTCCTCTGTCACATTGCCTCATGATGATTTTTATACGCCGCAACTCGCGGCGTTTTTTTTATCGCGTGCCGCGACGGGCGATCCAAATTTCTTCGATTAAATCTCCTTGTGTCGTGAAAAAAATCAAACGAAAGCAATAAAAAAACGGAAATTGCAACAGAGCAATTCCCGTTAGTTTTCAAAGCTTCGAATAAATTTTTATTTCGCAATTAGCGGTTCTACTTTTTGCACAATTGTCCTTGCAGCATTGTTCAACATTTCCGATGACTTACCGCCAAATCCTCCCATCACCAATTCCGCTTTCACATTAAATTGAGTAATTTTTTCGCCTTGGCTGTTGTATATCTCGACATCGATATCCGTATATCCTTTTCCTGCACCGAAACCGACGAAATAACGCAATGCCTGATTGCCTTTTTCATAATCCATCTTGCAACGAATAAGCAAATCATTACCCAATGGAATCTGCCGTTTTTGCAACCTTTCGCGAATTCTTTCTTCTAAATAATCGCTGTATTCGACTTTGTCGCACTCTACATTCGCTGATTGATAGCGTTTTTGATGTTCTACACTTGCCGCTTGCTCATCAAAAATATGAGCTTGACCGCAAGCGGAAATGAAAACCGTCAGGATGGTTAAAAAAATAATTTTCTTCACAGTAAATATTCCTTCAAATAAAAAAACACCGCGAAATTGCGGCGTTCGGGAAAATACTGTTTTTTTTTTTTTTTTTGCAAGTGCTATAGTCGTTTCAGTTCAAAATAAGACAAGGCAGCGAGCCGAAGACAGTATCTAGAATACGGCGAGGCGAAGCTAACGCAGTATTATTTTGAAATGAAACGACTATATATGTTTGTATTTTGCTTATTCAGTAGATTTCATTGAATTTTTAATCGCCAGATTGGCTAAATAATCCGCCATTTCATTTCCAGGATTGCCGCTATGCCCTTTTACCCAATTCCACTCGGGCTGAAATATTTGGTTTAAGCGGTCTAATTCCTGCCAGAGTTCAAGATTTTTTACGGGCTTTTTATCGCTAGTCTTCCAGCCGTTAGCTTTCCACTTCCAAATCCATTCGCAAATTCCTTGTCGGACATAGTTGCTATCGGTTGTAATACGGATTTTGCACGGTCTTTTAATTGCTTTGAGTACCTCAATTGCCGCCTGCAATTCCATTTGATTATTTGTCGTCATTTCAGCTACACCGCAAAGTTTTTTTTCGATATTTCCCCAGCGTAAATAAGCTCCCCAACCGCCAATCCCAGGATTTCCCTTACAAGCTCCATCGCAATAAATCTCTAAAACTTTCTCTTCTTGCATCAATATTCCTAATTAGCACTTTTTGCAAATTGACGATATTAACTAATCCCGTTACTATTTTTCGATGATTACTGATTTTCACTGCAAAGATACAGAGAGATTTTTTAACGGCAAGCGAGTTGCTCGTTTTATCCCTTTCGAACGAGTTGCGCTGCGAAAACTGCAACAACTGAATGCCGCCGAAGACATCTCATTTTTACGCATTCCGCCTTCTAATCATCTAGAAAAACTTATTGGCGACCATCAGGGTCAATACAGTATCCGCATTAACGAACAATGGCGAATTTGTTTTGTTTGGCAGGACGGTAAAGCATCACAAGTAGAAATTGTCGATTACCACTAATTGGAAACAGTTATGACAAGAGAAATCCCTTTAATCCACCCAGGCGAAATTCTGTTAGAAGATTGGTTAAAACCTTTGGGAATTAGTCAATATGCGCTTGCAAAAGCACTCGGTGTTCCAACACGAAGAATTAACGAAATTGTGCTTGGAAGACGCTCTATATCAGCCGACACTGCATTAAGACTTGCCAAATTCTTCGGAACTGACAGCCAAAGCTGGCTAAACCTACAAAGCCATTACGACACAGAACAAACCAGACAAGCAATTTTTGCGCAACTAAACGAAATACAGCCGTATAAACAGGAACATATTTCAGCTTAATTTTTAAGTTTCTATTTCAAATCAAACGGAGATCAAAATGCCAAGCATCGAAGAAAAATTAAAGAAGAACGCCGAAGAAATCAAAAAAACCACGCTAAACGAACTTTTCAAGCAAGAAGGGCAGGAAAGAGTTAGCCGTTGGAGTTTTGAGGTCGCGGGAATTTATGCCGATTTATCCAAAAACTTCCTCAATCTCGAAACCAAAAGAATTTGGCACGAATGGGCAGCAAATAGCGGAATTAAAGAGCATATTTCCGCTACCGTGCGCGGTGAAGAAGTAAATTTAAGCGAACACCGCCCCGCTCTGCACACCGCACTACGCGATGACAACAAAGACGAATTCATCGTCAATGAACACGATATTCACGCCGAAATCCGCTCCGCGCGCCTGCGGATGAAAAACATCGCCGAAAAAATTCACTCTGGCGATTGGACTGGCGCAAATGGCGAGAAATTCACCGATATCGTGCATATCGGTATCGGCGGTTCGGAATTAGGTCCGCGTTTAATTGCCGAAGCTTGTGCAGTCGATGCCGATAAAAATATCCGCGTGCATTTTTTAGCGACTACCGATCCGAATAAAACTGCCCTACTCTGCAAAAATCTCAATCCCGCAAACACGCTAATCATCATCGCAAGCAAAACTTTCTCTACCGAAGAAACCATCGCCAATGCAATTGTGATGCGCGATTGGCTACGGCAAAATCTCGGTGATAAAGCTGACGGACAACTAATCGCACTCACCGCGCACACCGAAGAAGCCGCAAATTTTGGAATAGACGCTGGCAGAGTTTTACCGTTCTGGGATTGGGTCGGCGGTAGATATTCGCTCTGGTCGGCAATCGCGCTACCGTTTATTTTGCAAAACGGCTTCGATTTTTACGAAAAACTCCTGCACGGCGCGGCAAAAATGGATCATCATTACCAAAACGCACCGTTTGATGACAACTTACCGCTGCAACTTGCTTTGCTCGATTGCTGGTACAACCACTATTTCGACTTCAACAACCGTGCGGTAATTCCATACGCCGACGGTCTCGGTGCTCTACCGCAATATTTACAACAACTAGAAATGGAATCGCTCGGTAAAAAAACTAAAAAAGACGGAACTCCGCTTAATAAAAAAACTGGCGGTATCGTCTGGGGCGGAGTTGGCACAAACGCACAACACGCGTTTTTTCAATTGATACACCAAGGACAACGCAATATTCCGCTTGATTTTCTAACTGTAAAAACCGCGAGAAAAGGCTTGGAAAATTCCGCCAAAATCTTGAACGCAAACTGCCTTGCGCAAGCAGAAGCACTAATGCGCGGTAAAAAAATCACGGAATTCGACCCGAAAATTCCTGAAAAAGAAAGAGCACAACGCGTTTGCGACGGTAACCGTCCAAGCACAATGTTTATCTTGCAAGATTTATCCGCGGAGACACTCGGCGCACTGCTTGCAATGTTTGAACACAAAACCGCGGCACTCGCTCATTTCTACGGCATCAACGCCTACGACCAGTGGGGAGTGGAACTCGGAAAAATTCTCGCAAAATCTGTAAAAGAAGATTTAGTTACAGGCAAAGTTTCAGGCAATCACGACCAATCAACCGCATCGCTGATTAAATATCTGCTCGCTTAAACCTGTCGCAATCTTGCAACAAAGACCTCCGTAACTAATGCGGAGGTTTTTTGTTCAGCAAAGGAAAAAATATGAACAGAAAAAATATTGATACCGCAACTGACGAAGATATTTCTTACTGGAAATCTATGGATTTTTCTAACGCAAAGCGCGCAAATGAAATACCAATTATCAAAGCCTTACAAAACAATCCACAAGCTCGTGCAATGTATGCTCCACGCAAAAAAACCATCACTTTGCGAATTGACGAGGATATTCTCGCTCTACTAAAAAAAGGCGGTCGTGGTTATCAAAATCGCTTGAATAATATGTTGCGGGAATTGCTAAAAGAAAACCTTAATCAATAAAAAACTTTTTGAATTAAATAATCTCGCAAAAATAGCAGCCCCCCCCCCCTGCTGCATATACACAAACAACAAAAAAACCGCTGGCATAAACCAGCGGTTTTCACTTGCAAGAATTTTATAAAAACAAAGATTAGAAGTCGTGGCGCAAACCAACACGAACTGAATAGCCGTCTTCAATACCTTTGGTTGTTTGAGTTCTAGTTGGAACAGCCTTGCTAGTATCGCTACCAGTATGAGAATGAATATCCCCAACATTCCAATCAATGAAGTCAGCTTCTACATAAGTGTAAGTGCGTTTGCTGAAGTTGTATTGGTAACCAAGAGCATAGGTGTAAACTTTCTTCTTGTTAGTTGAACTTGCAACATCGCCATAAACATATGGATCAGCTGTAGTGCCAGCACCAGAAACTGCTTGCCAGTTGTAGTTCATACCAATTGATTTAGCTCGTCTCAAATCTTTTGATGAAGCATAACCAAAACCAGCACGGATTGTGTTAGGTCCGAAGTAGTATTCACCAACTAAACTTCCTTTGTTACCATCAGAAGCTTTGTGTTGAATGTTTGCACCAACTTTGAATGTATCGTTGCTATATCCAACTGTTCCAGCGATGAGTTCAGTTCCTTTGTAACCAGCATCTAATCCAACCAAAGAAATATCGCCAGCATCACCAACTAAATGCAAATCTGATTTGATGTATTCATAAACCAATGAAGCGAAGAAGCCATTTTGTGCATACCAAGCACCGATTTGACCAGCACCGAAACCTCTGCTATCAGTTACGCCACCAACACCATTTTTTACAGCGTCGTAGTAGTTATCTTGAATATCACCGCGAGTTCCATTCAAAATACCAACGATTGCAAAGTTAAATCCGCCGAAATTCGGTGAAACATAAGCAATTGCTTTATCTGGGCGACGAAGACCTTCGTCATAATAAACATTAGAACCCCAGAAAGTATTGTTGAAAATATCGTTATAGTTAGTCAAGAGGTAGTAGAGTGAATCTTGACGACCGATTTTCAAAGTACCCCAAGAAGCACCAGACAATGCTACCCAAGCATAACGACCAACACCTGATTTACCGTTGAATTCCAATTGATAGAGAGCGGTCAAATCGCTAGAAATTTCTTCCTTACCTTTAATCCCCCATTTAACAACATTTGTATCAAAATCAGCTGATTCTCTGTTGCGTTTTGAAACATTTTTCTTTGGATAGTTAGTTTGAAAACCACCAGAAAGATCATTTTTCTTCACAAGAGCTGCATCGTAAGCAATTGAACCGTAAAGGGTGGTTTCGTTTTCAGCGTGAGCAACCAATCCGAAAGAAGCTGCGGCGATTGCGGCTACGAGTAATTTTTTCATTAGTTTCTCCATTTAGAGTGAATATTTCTTGCCCTTTCGAGCGTAATTCTGGATTTGCCTAATCCGTTGGCGCATTTTATATGCCTGTTGTTTTTTTGCAAGTGTTTTTGTTGTAAAAAAACAACTTTGCATAAAACATCATTGATTTTATTAGGAATTTCTCAAAAATTATTTTTCTTTTTCCCTCAAATTTGTTGTATTTTTGCAATTTTTACCAGTAAAAATTGCATTTTTCACAAACATTTTGTTTGTATAGTCGTTCCACTTCAAAATAATACTGCGGGAGCTTCCTCGCCGTATTCTAGATACAGTCTTTAAGCTCGCTGCCTTGTCTTATTTTGAATTGAAACGACTATATTCCAATAAAAAAGCCGCTCAAACAGCGGCTCGAATAATGCAGAAATCAACACAAAACAACTTATTTATTATTCGAAATAACCTCCAACAAAGCCCGTGCTTCGCGTTTATCCGCCGTTTTACCGTCCGTTGTTTGCACCACAACCAAACTTTCCGTTCCTTTATCTGCCAAGCGAATTAAATATGACGGTCTTTGGTCGCCGCGCCCGAACAAGCTAGAAAAGAAACCTTTTTTCTTCGAATCGCTTTCTGGACGGTAACGGACTTTATAAGTTCCGCTACTTACATCTTGATCTTCAATGCTGAAACTCGCCTTATCCAGCGCAATTCCAACAACTCGCCAAGCTTGCTCATAAGTTCCGTAAATCAAAAGAGCTGGATTTCCGTCTTGCAGTTGCACAAAGCGGCTGTAACCGACATTTGTATTTGTTCTTGCAGGAGACGGTGCGGTTTGTCCTTCTTCGGGAGACGGAGCTTGAATATTTGCGCCTCCGCGTTCCAATTCGCCAGAAATAAACAGTGCTATCCGTCTTGTCATTTCTAGCTGCATTTCTGGATTTTCCGTATCGGAGAGTTTCCAGTGATAGCCCGTAACTTGCTTGGTGTAAGTCGGGAGATTGTTATCGCGGATTTTTTCGAGTTCAGACTTGGTGTAAATAATCGCGATATCCGTTCCGCCTTGATTATTTCTCGCAAAACGCAGACGGTAACGGTCGCGGCGGTCGTCATCGGTTAAAAATCCCAGTAGCGAATTAACTAAACCACCAATTCCCGTGCTCGGCTTACCGTTTTTATTTTCCAGCCAATCGGTTTCCATAATGCCAATTTGCGGATTGTCGGTTTTCAGCTCGATACCGTTTTCCGTCCAATATCCTTTCACAATCCGCCAAGCAGCGTTAATGTCAGCTGCGGTGGTGATATACGGCAATTCTCCTTTTTGCTCGATAACGCGGGTCATATAAAGTTCAGGCAAAACTTCGATGTAACCGCGACGGTCGCGTTTTACACGGTCAGCGTAATACTCGTTATAAGAAGAAATTGAATGCGGTGTAAAGTCAGATACCGTCAGAGAATCACCCAAACTTTGCGAAGATAAATCAGGCGGCACTTCAATTTTGCGACCGACATTAGCGGTTTTGTAATCAGGAGCACGGCTGAAATTATCAAAAGGATTGCGTTCAGAACAAGCCGTGAGAGCAAAAATTGTGAGGATAAAAATTTGTGTAGAAAGAATTTTTTTCTGCATTTTTGGTAACCGTTCTTTTATTTCAATATTCGTTTAAGTTTTGTGCTTCGTAGATATAGTCGTTCCATTTCAAAATAATACTGCGTTAGCTTCGCCTCACCGTATTCTAGATACTGTCTTCGTCTCGCTGCCTTGTCTTATTTTGAACTGAAACGACTATACAAAAAATTCCGCCTAGAAATTTAGACGGAAACAGCTTTTTGATTTATTGCAGGGTAATTTCAGCGGCTTTGAGTGCTGCTTCAACTTCCGCTTGTTTTTCTTCGGCAAGATTAACCAGCGGCAAGCGAATTCCACTTTCAATCATTCCCATCCGCCAGAGTGCCCATTTCGTCGGAATTGGATTTGCTTCACAGAAAAGAGCTTGATGCAGCGGCAATAATTTTTCATTTACCGCCATACAAGCGGCTTTATTTCCCGCCAAGCCAAGGCGCATCAATTCGGACATATCACGCGGCGCGACATTTGCCGTAACCGAAATAACGCCGTCAATCAAACCTTCGCAAACCGCTTCCGCGCAGTTACCGTCTTCGCCAGAGAAAATTTTGAATGCACACTCACGCGAAAACAACGGGCGCAGCTCGCGCAATCTTTCCAAACTACTTGCTTCTTTGATACCGACGATATTTCCGATTTTTGAAAGTGCAACTGTTGTGGCAGGCGCGATATCGCAAGAAGTGCGGCTCGGAACATTGTAGAGAATGACTGGCAGCGGAACCGCGTGAGCAATCGTTTCAAAATGCGCATATAGACCGCGTTGCGGCGGTTTGTTGTAATAAGGAGCAACTTGCAATGTCGCATCAGCACCGCCTTGATAAGCAGAAGTTGTAAGTTCAACCGCTTCCTTGGTGGAATTCGCGCCAGCTCCTGCAATAACGGGAATGCGTTTTTTTACAATATCGACGGTAAAACGCACAACCGCCTTGTGTTCATCGAAAGTTAAAGTTGCGCTCTCGCCCGTTGTTCCGACTGACACAATCGCATTCGTGCCGCTTTGAATATGCCATTCGATGAGCTGTTCTAATTTGTACCAATCAATAGTTCCGTCGGCGTGCATTGGTGTTGCAATCGCGACAATCGAACCTTGAAACATTGCGTATCTCCTTGTTTTTGCAAAGTATTTGAAAATTACGGAAATTGTATGCCACGAGCGGTTTTGCGGCAATTTCCCGATGTTCTTCAAGTTTTACTCAATTTCCAGCCAAATTGGCGCGTGATCTGACGGTCGTTCTAATCCGCGATATTCCCGACAAATACGGCAATTTTTCGCGTTTATTCCGTCGCTTACTAGTGCTAAATCAATCCGCACCCCAAGATTTTTTTGAAAAGCCGCCGCACGGTAGTCCCACCAAGAAAACTCGCGCGCATCTGGATTTTCGCGGCGAAAACTGTCATAAAAACCTAAATCGAAAATTTTCTGCATTGCCGCTCTTTCCGCGTCAGAACAGAGGATTTTTCCCTGCCATTTTTCAGCTGCATAAATATCGATATCAGCTGGCGCAATATTGAAATCGCCCAAAATTGCAATGCGCGGATAAGTTTTCCGTAAATCCGCTAAATAATTTGCAAAGTTTTCAAGCCAAGCGAGTTTGTAAAAATATTTTTCGCAAGCAACTTCCTGACCGTTCGGCACATAAACGCAAATAATCAGCGTATTTTCAATTTCAGCCGAAATAAAGCGAGATTGGCTATCAGAGTAGTTTTTTATACCGCGAAGAGGGTTATTTATTTGATATTTAGAAATAATTGCAACACCGTTATATGTTTTTTGCCCAAAGAGCTCAATATTCCAATTATTATTTTTGAATTCTTCTATATTTACCGCATCATCAGTTTGTTTTATTTCCTGTAAAACTAAAATATCAGGATTTTCCTTTTCTAAAAAAGATAAAACTTGATTTTGCCTAATTTTGAGTGAATTAACATTCCAAGAAGCTATTTTCATATTAAAAATTTTCCAATAAAATAGGTATTTATTAAATTATTCGAGATAAATAAAATGCGTTTTTTAAGATTTTTTTATCCTAATCCCTTAAAAATAAATGAGATTGCAATTTTAGCTGATGAAGTTGCGCATAAAGTCCGCAAGGTTTTAAGATTAAATGTAAATCAAAAAATAACTCTCGTCTGTGGCGACGGAAAAGATTATCTAGGCGAAATTATAGCAATTGATAAAAAAGAAGTTCAGGTCGAAATATTAGAAATTATTGATAATCAAGATGGAATTTTTCAACTCGATTTATACCTCGCAATAATCAAAATAGACAACTTTGAATTAGTTTTACAAAAAGCAGTTGAGTTAGGAGTAAAAAGAATTTTTCCCGTAATTTCTAGACATTGCGATATAACTTTTTCACACGAACAGTGGAATAAAAAAGAAAAAAGATTTCAGGAAATAATAATTAACGCAGCAATGCAATGTGGAAGAAGTTCTTGGTGTGAATTATTAAAGCCGATAAAATTTGCTGAAATAAATTCAGATGCAGAAATAAAAATAATATTTTCACCCTATGATGATGATAAATATAACATAGAAGAGTGTAAAAATAATAACATAACAACTGCGGCAATTTTAATCGGGCCAGAGGGCGGATTTTCTAGCGAAGAGGTAAAATTTGCAAGAGAAAAAAATTGGCAAGCAAGGCAAATAGGTAGAAGAATTTTACGCGCAGAGACCGCCGCAATTGCCGCAATGGTGTTAATTCAAGAAAAATACGCAAATTGGCAATAGAGTGAAATTTAAAAACAAAAAGAGATGCAAAAATGAATAGCGAAATAAATCCCAAAATAACGGCATTTCTCAATGATTTATGGATTACTGATGGTCTTGCCGAAAACTCGCTTGCCGCCTATCGCCGTGATTTGCAAAACGCGGAAAAAATCCTACAAAAACCGCTGGAAACCGCGGATAAAAAAGACATCGAAGAAGTTTTCGCCCAATTAAGCGATGCAGGAAAAAGCACCGCATCTCGCGCCCGCGCCCGCGCCGCACTCAACCGTTTTTTCCGTTTTTTGAATAAGCAAAAAATCCGTCAAGACAACCCCGTCGAGCACATCGCCCGAGCAAAAATCCGCCGCAAACTCCCAACTTTAATGACGGAAAACGAGGTTCTCACTTTGCTAAATGCGCCCGATTTAAGCGAGCCGCTTGGTTTTCGCGACCGTTGCGTGTTAGAAATTCTTTATTCATCAGGCTTACGCATTAGTGAGGCTTGCAATTTGACCGTCGCGCAAGTCCGCAAAACAGAAGATTGCCTGCAAATTCTCGGCAAGGGCGGCAAAGAGCGAATTGTTCCGATGAACGAATTCGCCAGCAATTTTTTATATGCTTATTTGGAAAAGTCGCGCCCTGCCCTGCTTGGTAAGAAAAAAAGCGATTTTGTCTTCATCAACCGTCGCGGCGATCAAATGACAAGGCAGGAATTTTTCGAAAGGCTTAAAAAATATGCGCTTAAAGCTGGGCTCAATGCGGAAAAAATCTCACCGCACACTTTGCGCCACGCTTTTGCCTCACATTTGCTTGCAGGTGGAGCGGATTTGCGTTCGGTGCAGATGCTTTTAGGACACGCCGACATTGCTACAACCCAGATTTACACTCATATTGCCGACGCGCGCTTAAAGGATTTTTTCCAAAAAAATCACCCGCGAGCTTGAAGATGTTGTTTTTTTGCAAATAACTGTTGCAAAAATGAAACAAGTTTGTATAATGGTGGCACTTCGCAGTTGCGAAGTTCATTATTCGGATAAGTTTTAATCCTACTGGCAACAGTAGGATTTTTTTTATTTACACTTCAAATCACTTGCCGCACAACGGTTTCAAACAAACAACTGAAATAAATATCAACAAAATTTCTCATTTACGGCAATTGCAAAACTGCCGCATATTTGCAGTAAACCCTCTGAAAGCACAAGCAAAAATTAGTAAATTTGCAACAAATCACAACAGACGAAGAGTGAATATCGAGGCAAAAATAATTCCGAAGAGCAATCCCGCCAAATGTGCCCAATTAGCGACCGCGCCGAAAATTCCCGTCCAACAGAAAATCAGAAAAATCACGAAAAAATAAAAACTTTCCTTGCGCATCACAGGCGCATAAAACAAATTCCTTCTGCCCTGCACGAATAAATATCCGATTAAAGCGAAATTCACTCCCGACAAACCGCCGAAATTGCCTCCTGAAAAATAAAACTGTGCGGAATTAGAAACCACCGCCGCAAGCAGCGTAAAAATAAAAATCTTTTTCTTACCTTCGTAATACTCAACCGCTCCCGCATACATAATCCAAATAGCGAGATTAAAAACAATGTGAAACCAAACGCTGCCGAAGATTCGAAAATGTAGAAATATCGGCGTAACCAGCCGCCAAACCTCGCCCTCTTTAATCAAATTCCAGGAATACAAATAATCCGCCAGATGCGCATTGCGTCCAAAGTTCGTATGCCAGCTAATCACAATTGTCGCGAGCACAATAAGTTTGCAGAACAAGCCCGTTCGCTTCCAAATTCCTTCTTGTAAATACATAAAAAATCGCCGATACAAAATAAAAAAAGCCCCAAAACGGGGCTTTGGTAGAAAAATAAAAATTAACCGTTCGAGAGCAAATTTTTCAGTTCAATAATCGCCGCATTGGCACGAGAAATATACGAAGCCATAATCAAAGAATGATTGGTCATAAAGCCAAATCCGCTACCGTTCAAAATCATCGGCGACCAAATCGGTTTTTGAGTTTTTTCGAGCTCAAAAATTATTTGATCAAGCGATGCCAGAGCTTCTTTCTGACGCAAAATCTTTTCAAAATCGATACGGATTGCCCGTAATTCTTGCAGTAAAGCCCAAGAGTAGCCGCGGGCGAAGTAAAAATTGTTGTCGATTTGCCAATACGGAGTGCGTTTGCGTTCGGCAAAAAGTTTGGCAGATTTATTGACATTTTCTTCCGCATTAGCCTCTTCCACGCTTTGCACTTGCGCTTGCATCACCGTATCACCAACGCTTGCCGAAAGCTGTTGCGTGATATCACCGAGTTGCTTCGAAATCAGTTCTAAATAAGAAACCAAGTTATCCGCCCGAGCGTAGAACTTCGCGGAATTTGCATTTTTATCGGCGATTTGTTTGCCGTATTCAATCAAATTCTGCCGTGCTTGTTCGTAACTATCTTCTGGCGCGGGAAGTATCCATTTCGCTGAATCAATCCGCAAGCTGTTATCGGCATCGGAGAGCATTTTTGGTCGCGACGATTGCGATTGTGAACGGGAAAAATCATTCGCGAAAGTCAAAGTCGTATGGCGCATCAATTCGAGCACGCCGTATTCCCAATTGCTGATGTTGTCCAAGAAAAGTCCAGGCGGCACAACATCGTTTTTGATAAATCCGCCCTTTTTGTGCAGCAAGATGTCCAGAATTTTCACGCTTGTACCAACCGTCGCCGAACCAACAACGGGCTCAACATTCGCAGGTAAATATTCGCGACCAGCTTCTCTCACATCAAAACTACGCGGTTCAACGCTCCAATAAAGCATCGTTACCACATTCACGATAACCAGCATCACCACAAGCACCAAAATCCGCCATTTCCAGTTGTGTGCCTTCCAAATTTTTGGGCGGAAATAATCGAAAATTTTTGAAAACAAGCTGGCACTTGCGGCTTTTAAGTTCGGAGCGGCAAGTTTGATGGTTTTATTGTCTTCTTCGAGCTGTTCTGGTTGAGTGTTTTCCGTCATTGTTTATTCCTAAATTTCTTGAAAAAAGTTGATTAGCCGTTCAATTTCCCAATTTTTACTGCAATGCGCGAGGCTTATCCGTAAGCTTTTTGCCGCAACTTTTTGCTTATTCATCGCATTTAATACATAAGAACCGCCCGTGCCCTGCAAATTTTCCGTGGTGCAAGCTGAACCTGCGGCGATAGCGATTTTGTGTGAGTTGGCGATTTCCAACAATTCACGGGAATTTTTATCCGTCGCCAGAGAAAGAATTTGACTGCAATGTGGCGTGTTATCTGCGATGTTCAAGCTTATTTTTTCGGGCAAATTCGCAATGACTTCCGCACGCAATTTTTCGGTGATTTTTTGCCAATTTTCTTGATTTTCTACCGCCTTACGGCAAGCGCGAGCAAAAGCAATTATCAAAGCCGTCGGCAGAGTTCCTGCCCGCATTCCGCGTTCTTGTCCGCCACCGTTAATCTGCGCCGCAACTCGCACTTTGGGAAATTTCCGCACGAAAAGCGCGCCAATTCCTTTTGGTGCAAAAATTTTGTGCCCGCTAAAACTAGCCAAATCACAATCCCAGTCCGCGATATTTACGGGAATTTTTCCCAAAGCTTGCGTAGCATCGGTATGGAATTTTGCTCCGTGTTTATGCGCCAAATCGGCAATCTCGCGCATCGGCTGCACAACTCCCGTTTCATTATTTACCGCCATCACCGACACTAGCGTCGTTTTCCGTTCTTTGAGAGCCGCTCCTAACGCATCTAAATCCACAATTCCATCTGCACGCGGCGGCAAAATCTCTACCTTCACCGCATTTTTAAGCAAACTTCCAGCCGCATCTAAAACTGCTTTATGCTCGGTAGCAACGGTAATTAACCGCCCTTCCCGCACATCTTTATGCAAACAAACTCCTTTCAATGCGAGGTTATTTGCTTCCGTCGCCGAAGATGTCCAAATAATTTCATCGGAAGAATTAGCTCCAATTGCAGTCGCAAACTCACATCGCGCCGCAAAAATCGCATCAAAAGATTTTTTCGCTAAATCGTAAAAAGCACCGCTATTGGCAAAATATTCCCGCAAGGCAGCGGTATAAACGGTGAAAATTTCCTCATCAATTGCCGTCGTCGCGGCGTAATCGAAATAAGCCCAGTCGGTCATAAATTTGTTTTTAATTTATTTCTCTAATTCAGAAAGACGGTTTTTAAGCTCCGCATTCTCTTTTTCTAATTTGCAAATACGCATTTCTACTTCGCGCCAGAGCTGAATTGTCGGGTCGTTTTCATCGGCAGAACGGGCATAAGCTTCAAATTTTTCGCAATCTTCTTCTTTCTTTATCACAGGTTTTGCTGGAATACCAACAACCGTCGTATGCGCCGCAACATCTTTCACCACAACCGCATTCGAACCAACTCGCACAAAATCACCCAAAGTTATCGGTCCAATCACTTTTGCCCCCGCTCCGATAATCACATTGTTACCAATCGTCGGATGCCGTTTCACCTGCGCCCAAGATGTGCCGCCCAGCGTTACACCTTGATAAATACTCACATCATCACCAAGCTCCGCCGTCTCACCAATCACAATCCCCATACCGTGATCAATAAACAAACGCCGTCCCGCCTTAACCGCAGGGTGAATTTCCACCCCCGTAAGCCAACGGGAAAACATCGCGAGCCACCTAGCAATCCAATGAAATCCGCTATCCCAAATCGCGTGCTCCAAGCGATACCAAGCAACCGACCAAAAGCCCGTATGCACCGTCAGCGCAACTAACTTCGAACGAGTTGCGGGATCACGCTCAAACACCGTCAGAAAATCTTCCCGCACCAGTCTCCACCACTGCATTTTTTTCTCCGAAAATAAATAAAGCGGCAAAAATCACCGCCACCTACAAAATGCTAGCACGAAGAGCAAAAAATATTGGCAAATCAAATACCTATAAATAAAATGCGCAGCTTTTTTAACCACTTGAATATTTTTTATGTCCAAAGAAGACAGCATCGAAATGACTGGCACAGTCATTGAAACCCTACCAAACACAATGTTCCGCGTCGAACTCGAAAACGGTCATCAAATCAACGCTCATATTTCAGGAAGAATGCGTAAGCATTACATCCGCATACTCACAGGCGACAAAGTTAAAGTCGAAATGACACCATACGACTTAACCAAAGGTCGCATCGTCTTCCGCGAAAAATAGTCGCCAGCGGCGACGGGCAATCCCGCGGCGCGCGGGAGCGAATCCTTATTTGCACCTACGAGTGCCGTTATTTGTATTTATTTGCAAGACAAATCCGCCGTGTATTTCGGCGGATTTTTTATTTTTCACCGTGTTCCCTATTTCCGTCATTTTGAGCCGTCAGGCGAAAAATCCCGTTTCAATCGTCATTTTGAGCCGCAAGCGAAAAATCCCGTTTCAATCGTCATTTTGAGCCGCAAGCGAAAAATCCCGTCCGACCGTCATTTTGAGCCGTAAGGCGAAAAATCTCACCGCAACCGTCATTTTGAGCCGTAGGCGAAAAATCTCGCCGTAAGCGGTATTCAATCCGTAAGAAAAACTTCATTATTTGTCGGACAAGTTGATACACAACAGCAGCAAAACAGCAGCATTCGCGGTAGAAAATAGCGATTTGTTTATAATACATCGGTATGAATTATTCATACCGAAATAGTTGAAAATAATTCAATTGTATGAATTTATGCGGCATTTGTTATGTACTTGAGTGGTATATCGTCGCCCCCCAAATCGGGGTAGGCTATAATTAAACCATCAATGTTTGTGATAATCAAATCGGTTATAGCCGCCCCCCAAATCGGGCTGGGCTATAGTCCTCACAATGTGAGACTATAGTATTCCTGAATTAACAGGACTGTAATAAGAGCAGTGTGGTTAAAAGAAGCTCGCGTGGTATATGTGTGCATTCGCATAGACGGG
>JAGBJT010000024.1 GCA_017934275.1 Cardiobacteriaceae bacterium
AAAATCTCTTTCGTGCTTTGATTTATAGGTGTTCGCCATAATTTTTACCATTCTTTGACTAAAATTAAGTGAAATAATTATAGCAGAAAATTGAAATTTTAGGAATGTTTTAGAAGAATTTTTGAATTTTTAGATGCGCCCAAATCAAAAATGATGGGATTATTAAATGTGAAAACTGCCAAATTGAAACAGCACCAGCACAACGACACACAAAAGGAATTACTCCACCAAAGAATGAAGCGCAAGTTGATCACATTATTCCAAAATCGAAAGGAGGTAGTGGAACGCCTGATAATGGTCAAATTTTGTGTCGAGAATGTAATTTGAAAAAAGGAAATAAATAATGACGAACACCGTGATCAGAATTTATTACGAAAATGAAGAAGGACAGGCATCTGTCGAATCACTCATATGTGATTCAGCAAATGACAATTTATTTGAAATAATCCAAATTCCATTATGGGCATACTCATTATCACTGGAAGATGTAATCATTTGTTCCACTGACCCATTGGATATTAACGCTTTATCGTTTGAAAAACATCATCATCATTCTGGCAACTCAACAATTCAAATTGTCGAATTACAAAAATGGGGACTTTTCCAAATTATTCCAAATTTGGAATCTTTTCTTGGAAAACAAAACATAAGATTTAATTCTTCCTCATATATCGCTATAAATATCCCTGCTAATGTTGATTACAAACCAATAAAAACTTTTTTGCAAAAATATGAAGATGATGAGATTATCAGCTATAAAGAAGCAAAAATTGGGCAAAATCACGAATATGAAGGTTGTTATGGCTAAATAAATAAAAAACGGCGGAATTATTTTTTTTCCGCCGTTTTTATCAAGGATAGAAGAAAATAAATATTAAGATATTAAAAACAAAAGAGATAGAGTTATGTTTTCTGTCTTAATTTATCCACTTTTGAATAAATACTCATCAATAATTGCAAGCTGCATATCCGCACTATCTGCGGTATTTATTTTATCTCTTACGGTTAAATAATTACTATCTTTTGCAAAATACGCGTGCAGATGAGTTCTTGCAATCGGCACTCCAAACTTTTCAGTATAAAAATTATGAATTGCGCCAATATGTTCTTTCACCATTTGCCGTTTTTCTTGTGCTGTCAATGTATTTTTTTTCCCTGAAAATTCAGCTTTAATTTCAGAAAATAACCAAGGATTTCCAATTGCCGCTCGTCCAATCATTAGACCATCAAAATTATACTCTTTTGATAAAAAAAATGCCTTCTTTACGCTATTTATATCGCCATTTACAATAACGGGAATACTTATTACATCACGCACTGCAGCAATTTCCTCATATCTCGCCTGCCCCGTAAAGCGTTGCTTGCGCGTGCGACCGTGAACCGCAATCGCCTGAATTCCTGCTGCTTCCGCCGCTTTGGCAATATCGGAAATATTGATATTTTCCTCATCAAAACCGATGCGAGTTTTCAAAAAAACAGGGATTTTTACCGCCCTCACAACCGCATTCATAATTTCTACCGCAAGTTTGGGATTAGCCAAAAGTGCCGAACCTGCCGACTGTTTCCCGACGCGTTTTGCAGGACAACCCATATTTATATCGAGCGCATCCGCGCCCAAATCCTGCATCAGCCGCGCCGCCTCCGCCATCAAATAAGCATTTCCTCCCGCAAGCTGCACAATTTTTGGCGCATTTTCATCACCGAAAGCAATTTGCCGTTTTGTCCGTTCAGTCGCCAGCAAATCAGGACGAGCGTCAGTCATTTCACTTACAACCACATCACATTTGCATTGCAAACAAATACGGCGAAACGGTAAATCACTCAACCCCGCCATCGGTGCAAGATACAAAGCAGGGAAATCACCGCCGTAAGTCCATTTGCCGATTTTTATCGTTCTAGTCATCGCAAAATAACTTAATTTCAGGAAGAAAATACTCTTCAATCAAGAGTTTTTCATCTAAATATTCAAAAATTCCTTGACGATGCGGTAGTTCTACACCGTTATATAAATATTTTTGCACTGTTAATGATGTTCTTTTTATTTCTGGATTATTAAAAAGAATATCGCCAAGAGGTCTTTTCTCGTGCAGCAAAATATTTTTCCAAAATTCACAACTGTTATCACAAAAAGTTTTAGCTCTTACTACCGTTTTATCATCTAATAAAAGCTCAACTTCGCGCAAAAACAAATCTTCAATACTGCCGAAAACATCGGAATAATCATTATTTTCACAAGTTCCCAGATAATTTATCCGCACTCGAAAACTATCCGAAATACCACGCAATACGGCGGTTAAACTTTCCGCCCTCGCAATCTCATCTATCAACATAAAAGTATTTATCTGGTTTTTATAAAAAGAAAAAAGCCAGATGTTCAATCTGGCTTTTCATCGGAATTTGGCGTTCCCTAGGGGGTTCGAACCCCTGTTACCGCCGTGAAAGGGCGATGTCCTAACCGCTAGACGAAGGGAACGGATAGAAATAAAAATAAAAGCTAATCAAAAGTGGCGTCCCCTAGGGGGTTCGAACCCCTGTTACCGCCGTGAAAGGGCGATGTCCTAGGCCACTAGACGAAGGGGACAAATTTTTAACTATTTTCTGGTGGAGATAAGCGGTCTCGAACCGCTGACCTCTTGCGTGCCACGCAAGCGCTCTACCAACTGAGCTATACCCCCGAAGAGTTAAGGCGCGGCATTCTATACATCATTTTTCTCTTGTCAATTTTTTTCGCGGATATTTTTTCAAGCGAATTAATTTTTACCGTCAAAAACTCATCACTTCGCTTTATTTCTAGCTTTTATCCGTCCGTCGATAGCATTTTTCCCCGCCACCAAAAATCCGAAAAAAATAAAAGCACCAGCTGGCAACGCCGCCAGAATATTGCCGTATTTACCGTCGAATATCCGCAATTTCCAAGAACTCGCAAACTCTCCGAACATCAAATTCATATCACTAAAAACCGCGCCTGTTGCGGCAATTTCCCGTATTGCTCCCAAAATAATCAGCACTATTGCAAAACCTACTCCCATCAAAAATCCGTCGAATGCAGCAATTTTGGGCGGATTTTTTTGCGCAAAACTTTCGGCGCGGGCGATGATGAGGCAATTGGTAACGATGAGCGGTAGGTAAATCCCCAGAGTTTGATACAAGCCAAAAGCGAATGCTTTGATACACAACTCGCAAATACTCACCATCGAAGCGATGATGAGCACAAATACCGCGATGCGAATTTCGGGACTGATGATTTTTCGGCTGGAAGAGACTAAACACGAAGACATCGTCATCACGAAAACGCTTGCCAGTCCAAGTCCCAAAGCATTTACCACCGAATTTGACACCGCCAGAAGCGGACACAATCCCAACATTTGCACCAAAGCGGGATTGTTGTCCCAGAAGGAATTACGCAGCATTTGACGGTAATTAACGGTTTTTTTCTCATCTACCGTTTTTTCTTGCGTATTCATCGATTTATTTCTTTTCCAAAAAAATCGATGGTTTTCTGCAATCTTTCGACCGTAACGGCTTTTCCCGCAAGCGCAATAGTTACCGCTAAATCGGGAGATGGTGCGCCAGCCGTAATTGCAAGTCTTGCCGCCTGCCCTACTTTGCCGAAGCCAATTTCGAAATGCGCAACTACCGCTTCTAACGCGGCGTGAATTTTTTCCTCCGTAAAACTTTCCAAAATTGCAAGCCGTTGCAATAAATCGCGGAGGTATTCGGCAGTTTTCGGATCTTTGAAAGCTTTTGCGGCGGCTTTTTCAGGAAATTCTGACGGTTTTATTTGCATTTTTGGCGAAATCCACTGCATCTGCTCGGCCATTTCCCGTAAGGTTTTGGCGCGTTCGCGGTAATGGACAATTGCGGAGATAAGCGTTGCTTTATCTAATTCATAACCGTATTCAGCGAGATATTCAGGCAGAAGTTCGGCGATTTTTTCTGCTTCCGTATTCATCAAATATTGCTGATTGAGCCAGCGGAGTTTTTCGGTGTTAAAAGTCGATGGTGCGCTATGCACCGCTTCAACTTTGAAATATTTGAGGAGTTCTTCGCGCGAGAAAATTTCTTGGTCGCCCCAAGCCCAGCCGAGGCGCGCGAGATAGTTGATAACCGCATCGGGCAAATAACCTTCACGGCGATAATCCAGAACATTGGTCGCGCCGTGGCGTTTAGAAAGGCGTTTTCCGTCGTCGCCCAAAATCATTGGCGCGTGAGCAAATTCGGGCACATCCCAGCCGAGCGCGCGGTATAAATTGATTTGCCGCGGTGTGTTGGAAATATGGTCATCGCCGCGAATTACGAGATTTACCGCTTGTTCGTGGTCGTCGATAACTACACAGAAGTTATAAGTCGGTGTGCCATCGCTACGGCGAATAATGAAATCGTCGAGTTCGGCATTAGAAATCGTGATTTTTCCGCGGATTTTGTCTTCCCAAGAAACTTCGCCGTCAAGCGGATTTTTGAAACGCACAACGGGAGTTACGCCTTCTACTGGTTCGCCGCCGTTACGGTATTTACCGTTGTAGCGCGGTTTTTCGCCGCGAGCTTTTTGTTCTTCGCGCATTTGTTCGAGTTCTTCTGGACTGCACCAGCAGTAATAAGCCAAGCCGTCCGCGAGCATTTTTTCGATAACCGCGTTGTAAATATCAAATCGTTGGCTTTGATACACAATTTCCGCGTCAGAATTGAGCCCCAGCCAATTCATTCCGTCCAAAATCACTTTGGTTGAGCTTTCGGTTGAGCGTTCACGGTCGGTGTCTTCGATGCGGAGTTTGAATTCGCCGCCCGCTTGTTTTGCCGAAAGCCAAGAAAATAAAGCGGTGCGCACGCCGCCGATGTGTAAATCTCCCGTTGGAGACGGTGCAAATCTGGTGATGGTTTTGGTCATTTTTGTTTCCTTAAATAAATTGCTTTTTTCCGTAAAAATCCTGCTCGTTTTTTGGGCGCATCCAAAAATTAAAAAAATGTTTTTTTACCGCCGTCATCCTGAGCGTAGCGAAGGATCTACTGATAAGGATTCTTCACCTTCGGTTCAGAATGACGAATTTTTAGATGCGCCCTTTTGTAAGCATCAATTTTGAGAATTTTTATGTCGCAAGTTTCTTATTCCTGCCGTTATTTATCCGCACACCGTTTAGCCATTACGGTTAATTTCACCGCTACTCACAATCCAGAACTCACGCTACCTATTTGGATTCCTGGGAGTTATACCCGTCGTGATTTTTCGCGGTTTCTCACGATGCAGCGGGCTTTTTGCGACGGTAAATCCGCCGAAATCCGCACGATTTCACCGTCAAACTGGCAACTTTTAGCCGAAAACATAAGCGAGCGCGAACAACATTTATGGCAGTTGGAATACGAAATTTATGCCCGTGATGTTTCCGTGCGCGGCTGTTATGCCGACAACTTTCGCATAATTTTTAATCCCTGCGCCGCCTGCGTTCAGATTAAAAATCAGGAAAATTTGCCGCATATTCTGGATTTATCCGCATTTAGCAACGGTATTTTCGGAGCGGAATTAAACGACGGAACGGCAAGATTTCAGGATTATCAAGAGCTCATCGACACACCGTTTTTAATCGACCGTGAAGCGATTTCCGCACAATTTCAGCTTGCAGGCGTGCCGCACGAAATTGTGCTCTCTGGCGCAGAAAATCTCGATTGCGTGCCAGAAAATTTTCTCCGCGATATCGAAAAAATCACCGCCGCCGCTTACAAAATTTTCGGTAAATTTCCCGAAAAAGTCCGCCGTTATTCCTTCCTGATGTTTTTTACCGCTGACTCTTACGGCGGTTTAGAGCATCAATCTTCCACGCTCTTGATGGAAAGCCGTGAAAGTCTCTCATCGCACGCAAGTCGCGAGCAATATCAGCAATTACTCGGACTATTTGCGCACGAATATTTTCATTTATGGAATGTGAAATCAATTCGCCCGAAAATCTTCCGTGCTGGCTACCGCCTCGATTGCGAGCAGATTTTTCCTGAACTGTGGTTTTTCGAAGGCTTTACCGCCTATTTCGACAATTTGCTGCTTTCCCGTTCCCGCACGATTAGTCAAGAGGATTATTTAGAACTCTTGGCGCAAGATATTTCCTTTTATCTATCACGAACTGGAAGCCGTAAGCAAAGTCTCACAGAAGCTTCAATCACCGCTTGGACAAAAGGCTACAACGGCGGTGAAAATTCACAAAACTCCAACACTTCTTACTACCGCCACGGTGCGCTTGCTGCTTGGACGATGGACGGTTTTTTGCAGAAAAATTCCCCCTATTCCCTTGCCGACTTAATGCGCCGCGTTTTTGAAGATCCGCAAATTCAACAAACAGGACTTGATAAAAGCGAATTTTTACGGATTGCAAGTTCCCTTTTACCGTCCGACAAACAAGCGGAATTTGCCGCTCTCTGGCAGGATTTAATTGAAACGACGAAGGAAATAAACCTCAAACAAACGGCGGAAAACTTCGGATTAAAACTAGAAAAATCAGCACTTACGGGAAAACAAATCAATTCTCAACTGCCAAATTGCCCCATTCAAACCGAAGCGGGATTTGCCTTGCAAACGCTAAATTCAGGGCGTTTTGCGCTAAAAATCACCGAACCTGATGCTGAAATTTGGGCATATACCGCAGCAGGCGACGAAATTTTGAGCATCAATAATCAAGCACCGACCGCAAGCAATATCTGGAAATTCATCTTTCAAAGTTCCGCCTGCGAAAAAGTCGAATTACTTCTAATGCGCGGCGGACTAATTCATCGCGCCGAATTTCACTTAACCGCCGCAGAAAATAAAAACGCCAAGCTTTCTTTTGCAAATAAGGAATTAACCGCGCGACAAAGGTATTGGTTCTTCGGGGAAAAATAACCGCGCATCAGAGCTGTAATGAGGTGGTTAAAATCATCACATATGTTTTTTTTTTTTTTTGCGAGAACTAGATTTATGCCAGCAAATCAGCAAATTACCGAACTCACGCTCCCGCTGTTCGATGATTTTCACTTGCATCTACGCTCGGGAAATGCTTTAACAAGAACCGTGTCAGATGCGAGTTTTTGGGCACGGCGCGCAATTGTGATGCCGAATTTGCAACCGCCCGTTGATAGCTTCGATTTAGCCGATAACTACCGCGCGGAAATAATCAAAAATATTCCAGCAGAGCGCAATTTTGAACCGCTGATGACGCTCTATCTTTCCGAAAACATCACAACTGACACGGTAAAACAAGCCAAAGAACGGGGAATTTTCGCCATCAAGTGGTATCCCAAAGGCGCAACGACCAATTCGGAACAGGGAATTAGCTCTGTGCAAGCTTGCTATCCGATTTTTGCCGAGATGGAAAAACAAGAACTACCGCTGCTCATTCACGGTGAAGTAACCGATGTAGATATCGATATTTTTGACCGTGAAGCGGTTTTTATCGACCGTGTATTGATACCGCTACGGCGCGAATTTCCCAACTTAAAAATCACGATGGAACACATCACCACGGCGCGAGCGGTGGAATATTTATGCAGTCTTCCTGAAACAGAAAAAACCGCCGCAACCATTACTCCGCAACATCTGCTTTTTAACCGTAATCAGCTACTGGTCGGCGGAATAAAGCCGCACTTTTATTGCCTGCCGATTTTGAAATGCGAAACAGACCGTAAAGCTTTGCTACAAGCGGCAACTTCGGGCAATCCACGGTTTTTTTTAGGCACCGATAGCGCACCGCACGCGCAAAATAAAAAGGAAAATTCCTGCGGCTGCGCGGGCTGTTATAGCGGTTTGAATGCGCCTGCACTTTATGCGCAAGCTTTTGAGGAAGCGGGAGCACTCGATAAATTGAAAAATTTCGCTTGCAAGTTCGGGGCGGATTTTTACGGCATTGAAACGGAGAACTCCGACAAAAGACTCAAAATAATCCGAAAAGAAAATACAATTCCCGCCAATTTGGACTACGGAGAAGATAAGGTTATTCCCCTTCTTGCGGAAAATAAAATCCACTGGCAAATCGAAAGAATTTAACTCTTTTAGCAAAAATTCAATTATTCAACTTATTCATTTCAGGCTTTTATCTATGGACACTCAACAAGCTTTAATTACACTTTCTAAATGGGCACAAGCTTTCTCAATACCACCTGCAATCATCCCCTCAAATTTAGAACAAATCGAAAAATTAACCGAACTCAATCTTTATCTTGCAAATAATTCTGCAACTTCAAAGCCCGTAACTCGCATTCCAGCAGAAATTGCGGTGCTTAAAAATCTCCGTAAATTAAACCTCTCTTATCAGGAATTAACTTCTACTCCCGTTGAACTTTTTCAGTTGAAGAATTTAGAAGAACTTGTGCTCTCGTCAAATAAAATCACCACTCTTCCGCCTGAAATAAAGTATTTAACTAAATTAAAACGCCTACTTGTTGATAACAATAATATTGCCACTCTTCCTATTGAAATTGGGCATTTGGTTGATTTGGAAGATTTAGACGCGGCAGATAATCAACTCACCGCCATTCCAAAGCAAATTTCGCTATTAAACCGCCTTCGTTCTCTGCGCGTTTCATCAAACAAAATCTTTGAAATGCCAAAGGAAATCTGCTATTTGAGCAAATTGGTAGAGCTTGATTTTTCTGACAATCAGCTAGCAAATTTACCGAACGAAATCGGCTTTTTATCTTCTTTGGTTACCTTGAATGTCGGTAATTCACATCATTCGGAAAAATACCGTTCTCGGCATTTATGCAATCATTTAACCGCATTACCTGAAGAAGTCTGCAATTTAATTCACTTGCGGGAATTATTAGTGCACGACAATAAAATCGTAGAACTACCGTCAAATCTAGCATCGCTACCGTATTTAGAAGGTATTATCGCCGATGGAAATCCTCTTTCCGTGCAAGCAAGATTATTGGTGCAGAAAATTAATGGTGAATATTAAAAAATAATACTCTTTTAATAAAAAAGGACTGCTGTTGCAGTCTTTTTTATTAAATATTGCAATATTTTTTACACCGACGCATAAAAAATAAGATATGAAAAACACCGAACTGGACATTTTTAATCAAATACAGATTACCGACAATTACATCAGCGATATTGTTACGCTCTTTGAGCAAGCGAAAGCATTTGTCAATAAACAAATCAATCACGCAATGATTTACAGTTATTGGCTCACTGGTAAAAGAATTATGTTGCAAGAGCAGCAAGGAAATTCGCGAGCCGAATACGGTAAAGAAATCATTCAAACCTTGTCGCAGGAATTAACGAATAAGTTCGGCAAAGGTTATTCAGTGCAAAGTTTGTATAACTTCAAAATGTTTTTTGAACGATTTCCTGATGACAAAAATTTCTCCACAGCGTGGAGAAATTTGTCTTGGAGTCATTACAAATTGATTATGCGATTAAGCTCCAAAGAGGCAAGAGATTGGTATTGCAATGAAAGTGCAAATCAAAATTGGTCGGTTAGAACTTTAGATAGAAATATCAGCACACAGTATTACGAACGACTTTTACAGTCAGCAAACAAAGAAATCGTTATTGCAGAAATGCAAGAAAAAACGGCAATTCATCAGAACAATAAACTCGACTTTATTAAAAACCCGTATGTATTTGAATTTTTAGGATTACCAACAAATGGAGCTTATTTAGAAACGGAATTTGAACAAGCAATCATCAACAGCTTGCAGCACTTTCTTTTGGAGATGGGAAAAGGTTTTGCTTTTGTTGAACGGCAAAAGCTTATTCGCACCGAAACAGATAATTTTTATATCGATTTAGTTTTTTATAACTTTCTGCTTAAATGTTTTGTTTTGGTTGATTTGAAAGTCCATAAGATCACGCATAAAGATGTCGGACAAATGGATATGTATGTGCGAATGTTTGATGACATAGTAAAAAAATCTGATGACAATCCAACAATCGGAATATTACTTTGTACCGACACTGATAGGACAATTGCAAAATATTCAGTGTTGAATGAGAGCAAACAAATTTTTGCTAGCAAATACTTAACCGTCCTACCGAGCGAAGAAGAATTAAGCGAAGAAATACAACGACAACGAGATATATTCAAAGAAATTCATTCGGATAAAGAGTAAATAAATCTTACTGATATATCCACCCTCTTCTAACATTTTTTAACCACTCTTTACTAAAAATGAAAAAAATCACCGTATTGATTTCAGGAACTGGAACGAACTTAAAAGCTTTAATTGATAACTGTGCTAATCAAAATATTCCCGCGGAAATTGTGCAAGTTATTGCCGACCGTGATTGTGTCGGAAAAAAATACGCAATTGAGAAAAATATTCCGTTTAGCTTGATTGACCGTAAATTAGATGCAGAAATATTCCAGAGAGAGATTATCAAGCAAATACCGAAAGATATTGATTTAATCGTCTGTGCGGGATTTTTAAGCGTTATTCCTGACGGTTTGATTGATTTATTTCCCGACAAAATCATCAATTTGCACCCGTCTTTGCTGCCCGAATTCGGCGGAATTGGAATGTATGGCATCAAGGTGCATCAGGCGGTAATTCAAGCTGGCAAAAAAATATCGGGAGCAACCGTGCATAAAGTGAATAAAACCGTTGATGGCGGCGAGATTTTGGCGCAGGAAAAAGTTGCTGTTTTAGACGGCGATACCGCGGAAATATTGCAAAAAAGAATTGCCCCCATCGAAACCGCACTGTTAATAAACACGGTAAAAAAACTCATCATTTGATTTTGCGAGCATCTAATTAAAATTCCGCTCACTTGTATTTTTTTGTTACACGCTAATAAATCGAGCGAAAAATCACATTTTTAAGGAAATTTCTATGGATCAAGAAGTCGAAAAAAAAGAAAAAGTCAAAACCATCTACACCATCATCATCGGTTTAATTGGCGTGGGAATGATGTTTATCGGGCTACCTGGAATTCGCGGCGGTAGCAAAAATGTAGTTGTAGAAGTCAATGGAGAAAAATTCTCCGACCGCAATCTCTCGGAATATATCGCGAATTTGCAAGCACAAAATCCAGGTGCGGATAAAGAAAATCTCAAAAAAGAAGCTTTAGGTTTATTAGTAGAGCGAGAACTTTTACGGCAATACGCTCGCGACACTGGTTACCGTTTTTCCGATGAAGGCTTAAAAGATTGGTTTAAAACCGAATTTAACGACGAAGAAACTTATAACGAATACTTAAAAGCCCGCCGTGTTACCGCCAAAGCATTTCAAAATTCTGTGCAAATCGACGAAAGTGTCCGCCGTTATTACGGCTACATCGACCAAGCCAACGAATTTCAACCGAAAAAATTAAACGAACTCCGCGCCGAACAACTCGCTCAAAAACGCGATATCAAACTTATCACTTTGCCGATTGCACCGTTTGCCGCCCAAGTTACGGTCAATGATGAAGAATTAAACAAGTTCTACGAAGAACATAAAAATCAATATCTCTCCGCCGAAGAAGTCGATTTGGAATATGTGCGTTTTTCGCTGGAAGATGCTTTTTCTGCCGCTGAAATTACCGATGCCGATGTGCAAGCGGAAAAAGAAAAACGAGCTGCCAAACCAAAAAGAGCGGGTAAATATTTGATTTTTGATAAGGAAGAAGAGGCAACGGCTGCAAATACGGCAATCAAATCAGGCGAAAAATCATTCGACGATATCGCCAAAGAAATCGACGAAAACAAAATTTCAGGTCAAGCTGGCGACTTGCAACTTACCGAAAAAGATGCGGGAGTTTTACCGAAAGAAGTTGATGAAAGCTTGTTTTCGCTGGCAAAAACTGGTGATATTTCCGATGTAGTCAGCAGCGAATACGGAAAAATGATTATCCGCCTCGATGAAATCAAAGAAGACAAAACTAGCGACGAAGATATCCGCAAACTTTTGAGTGCCAGCCGCGGAGCTGGGATTTATGCCGAAAAAGCAAATGCAATTTTTGATGCGATAAATTCAGGCGCGGATATCAATCAAGTTGCGAATAAAGCAGGCGGAAAAGTCGAAAAACTAGAAAAAATCACTCCAAATTCCAAAGAAAAAGACTGGATTAGCCGCGGTGATTTCCAAGATTTAATCTTCGGCGATCGTGGCGTTGCCGTAAAAGCCGCACCGCAAGCATTCGAAATTTCTCCAACTGAAAGCTTATTTTTAGTCGTAACTAGACGGCAAAAACCAGAAGTCGAACCGCTCGACAAAATCCGCGATTTAGTTACTGCCGATTTCCGTAAAGAACAAGCAAAAGTATCTCAAAAAGAAGCGGCGGAAAAAATTAAGGCGGCATTAGAAAATTCCAAAAATCTTGATGCTCTCCTACAAGAGTTTTCCGCTAGCGCACAAAATCTCGAAAAAATTTCCTACGCCAAAGAAGAAAACGGCGGTTTAGACGATTTATCTTTAAGCAATTTGATGAGCCAAAGCGCAAAAATCGCCGAACACCGCTTAGCAACGGGCGATTTACTCATTGCCAAAATCGAAGGAATTTATGCAGGTTCTGCCGATGATTTAGATCCAAACATTAGGCAAATCATCGAGCAACAAGCGCAACTTGTGCGTGCGAATGCTGCACGGCTCGGTATCGGTGATTATTTACGGCAAAAAGCAAAAATCAAAGTCAATCAAGACTTGTTAAATAAAGCTGAATAAATATCTAAAAAACTGCCGCATTTATTTGCGGCATTTTTTATTCATCAGAAGGAGATAAAAATGCGAAAAATGTTGAATACGGCGGTAAAAATTGCGATTTGTAGTGCGTTTATATTTATTAGTAACACAAATGCACAAAATATAGAAGCAGCACAAATTAGCGAAAAAGCAAAGGAAATTCTGGAAAAAGCCGAAAAAGGCGACCGAAAAGCGCAAGTCGAAGTCGCATTGCTATACAAAATCGGACAAGATATAGATAAAAGTGATACAAAAGCACTATATTGGTACGAGCAAGCGGCAAAGCAAAATGAACCGAACGCGCAAAATAATCTTGCGAGCATTTATCTTGACGGCGACGGTGTCGAGCAGGATTTTGATAAAGCAAAATATTGGTATAAGCAAGCCGCAGCGCAAAATTTATCGGTTGCGCAATACAACCTCGGACTGATGTATTACAACGGTTTGGGCGAGCGCATCGATTTAGAAAAAGCCCTAGTTTGGTTTGAGAAAGCAGCAAATAACGGCGACACGGATGCGCAAGTTATGCTCGGAACAATGTATTACAAAGCGCAAGGTGTCGCACGAAATTATGACCAAGCAATACTTTGGTGGCAGGAAGCAGCGAATAACGGTAATCCTGCCGCACAATACAATTTAGGACTAATGTATTACAAAGGTACGGGCGTTAATCAAGATTATGCGCAGGCACTTAATTGGTATGAAAAAGCCGCAGAACAAAATTTCACAGCCGCATTCAATAATTTAGGCACGATGTATGAAAAAGGTTACGGTGTCGCGCAAAATTTAGATTTTGCTAAATGGTATTTCAACCGTGCCTGCGAAAACAATCATCAAAAAGCTTGCAATAATTTGCGGATTTTAAGCGGTGAAGAGTATCAACAAAATTACCGCAACAGTGATAAAAAACAACCGTAACAGTATAAAAATAAAGGGGATAGACAATGGGAAATTTCAACCCGATGCTAGTAACTTTCACCGTGTATTTGATTACGGTGTTACTCATTGGTATTGCAGCGTATTACGCAACACATAATTTCGGCGACTACATTCTCGGCGGTCGCAAACTCGGTGGCTTTGTTACGGGAATGAGTGCGGGAGCTTCCGATATGTCGGGCTGGTTATTGATGGGGCTGCCAGGTGCTGTTTATGCCGCAGGACTTTGTGAAATCTGGATTGCAATTGGCTTAACCGTCGGAGCATATTTGAACTGGATTTTCGTTTCAGGCAGATTGCGCACTCACACCGAATTTAACAACAACGCCCTCACCTTGCCCGAATATTTCGCTAACCGTTTCGGCGGCGAACACGATAAAGCTCTGAAAGTTATTTCCGCGACCATCATTTTGTTTTTCTTCACGATTTATTGCTCATCAGGCGTGGTCGCGGGAGCTAGATTGTTTGAAAATCTCTTTAATTTGTCATACACACAAGCAATGCTACTCGGCGCAGGTGCAACAATTGCCTACACCTTCATCGGCGGATTTTTAGCGGTAAGCTGGACGGATACCATTCAAGCATCGCTGATGTTTATCGCACTTTGTATAACACCAGTCTTCTTAATTATCACAATCGGTGGATTTTCAGAAATTTCGGCAGAAATAAACGCTGCATCTGCCGCACAAAATATCAACTACGGCAGCCTTTTTACAGGCACAAGTTTGCTCGGAATTATCAGTGCCGCCGCTTGGGGGCTCGGTTATTTCGGACAGCCGCATATTTTGGCGCGCTTTATGGCGGCAGAAAGTGTGCCCGCTCTCAAAAAAGCACGACGCTTTAGCATTATTTGGATGATTTTGTGCTTGGCAGGAACTTGCGCGATTGGCTATTGCGGTATTGCATATTTCCATAAATTTCCTGCCGAAGTCGCGGTTTTAGACGGTAATCCCGAGCGGATTTTTATCGCTTTCGCCAAAATTCTTTTTAATCCTTGGATTGCAGGTGTATTACTTTCTGCGATTCTTGCTGCAATTATGAGCACATTAAGTTGCCAATTGCTCGTTTGTTCCAGCGCGATAACCGAAGATTTTTACAAGGGGTTTTTACGCCCTGATGCCGAACAAAAAGAACTAGTTTGGGTCGGAAGATTGATGGTGCTTGCGGTAGCAGTGGTCGCGATAATTTTGGCGGCTGATCCGAACAATAGCGTGATGAAACTCGTCAATTACGCTTGGGGCGGCTTCGGTGCGGCATTTGGTCCTATTGTTTTGCTTTCCGTTTTATGGTCAAAACTCACGGCAAAGGGCGCGCTTGCAGGAATGATTGTCGGAGCAGTAACCGTGGTAATTTGGAAGCAGCTCGATACGGGGCTTTATGAAATCGTGCCTGGATTTATTGCCTGTGGATTAGTTGCAATAGTCATTTCATCTGTCGGCAAAGTTCCAGAAGCGGTAGTCGAAAAATTCCAAACTGCCGATAAGGTTTATAAGCAAGAAAGCGGAAAAATTACGGCTTAAAAAATAAAAAGGAATTTATATTTATGAGCATTATTTCAATCGATATCGATGCACAAAAAACCTTCACTCCACTCTGCCCGAACGAACTTCCCGTAACCGACGGCGACAAAATCGTTTCAGAATTAAACCAACAAGCAAAACTCGCGGATTTTCGCGTGATGAGCAAAGATGCGCATTCACCGACCGCTCTTTGGATTTGTGAAAAACCAGAACAAATCGGCGAGCCGACAGGACTTCCAGAAGCCGATCAAAAATGGGTTGCACACGGCATTGTCGGCAGTTACGGTTATGAATTGTTAGACGGATTACCGCAAGACACGGAATATGACTTCTGCATTTGGAAAGGCGTTGATCCAAAATTACACCCTTACGGTGCTTGTTTTCACGATTTAAGCGAAAAATTATCCACTGGACTGCTTGAATGGTTACACTCTAAACAGGCAAAAACCATACTCATTGGCGGTCTTGCAACCGATTATTGCGTAAAAACAACCGTACTGCAACTGCTTAAACATAATCCGAATAATAAATGGCAAGTTATTGTAAATAAAGCTGCTTGCCGCGGTATCGCCGAAGATACAACTAATCAAGCTTGGATTGAAATGCAAAATAACGGTGCAATGATTTTGGAAAATGCAGAAGAAATTGCCGCTTTTTTGAATAAATAAACAAAAAAACGCTACGACAATATTTTTTTTTCAACGGATTAGCTATGTCTCTTGCCACGATTTATTCCCGCGCACCGATTGGAATTTCCGCTGCCCAAATCCGCATTGAAATTCATCTCGCACAGGGATTACCAGCACTAACTCTGGTCGGTTTGCCCGAAAAAGCGGTAAAAGAAAGCAAGGACAGAGTGCGGGCGGCGATTATTAACAGCGGTTTTACATTCCCTCAAAAACATATCACCATCAACCTCGCACCAGCCGATTTACCGAAAGAAGGTTCGCGCTACGACTTGGCAATTGCGTTAGGAATTTTGGCGGCATCGGGGCAAATTCCGCAACAAGCCTTGGACGGCAAAGAATGGCACGGCGAACTCGCACTTTCTGGCGCAATTTGCCCGATAAAGGGAATTTTGCCCTGTGCGCTCGCGGCAAAACAAAATAAACAAATCATCGTTACCGCCCGCGAAAACGCCGCTGAAGCCTCACTTGTAACCGAAGATTTTTGGGCTGCCCGAACGCTAACCGAAATCGCCACCGTAATTTTGGGACAGGAAAAACCCAAAAGAATAGAAATACCGCCAATGCGACCGCCAAGATACCCCGATTTTTCCGAGGTTATCGGTAACTACGAAGCAAAACGCGCACTCGTTGTCGCCGCGGCAGGCGGTCATCATCTGCTTATGTCAGGACCGCCTGGAACGGGAAAATCAATGCTCGCCCAACGCTTTGCAGGAATTTTGCCGCCTTTATCCGAAAAAGAAGCCGTCGAAACCGCCGCCCTACAATCGGTAAGTCTGCAAGGTTTTCAAGTCGAAAAATGGCGGCAACGACCGTTTCGCGCACCGCATCACAGTGCATCATCAGCGGCTCTCGCAGGCGGTGGAAATGTGCCGCGACCTGGGGAAATATCACTTTCTCACAACGGCGTTTTATTTTTAGACGAACTACCCGAATTCGACCGCCGCGTGCTCGAAATGCTGCGCGAACCGCTGGAAACTGGCATCATCAACATCTCCCGTGCCAATATCAAAACCAGCTATCCCGCACGCTTTCAACTTATCGCCGCAATGAACCCCTGCCCCTGCGGCTATTACGGCGACACACAACAAGTTTGTCGCGACACTCCTGATCAAATTAACCGTTACCGTAACCGCATCAGCGGACCGCTCCTCGACCGCATCGATATCCATTTAACCGTCTCCCGCCTCTCTCCCCGCGAGTTGCGCGAACAAAACAACAGCCAAAAATTCTCTACCGAAGAAATGCGCACGCTGGTGCTCGCTGCGTATAAGTTACAAATCGCAAGACAGGGAAAACTAAATTCCGCCCTCTCACCGTCAGAACTCGAAAAAATCATCAACGCCGATCAACAAACATTCGCCCTACTCGATCGCGCCGCGGAAAAAATGCGCCTTTCAATGCGTAGCTATCACCGCATTATGAAAGTCGCCCGCACTATCGCCGACCTCGCAAACAGCGAACAAGTAACCAGCCGCCACGCCGCCGAAGCCCTGCAATATCGCGGCTGGAACAACAAATAGGTCGCCAGCGGCGACGGGCAACCCGCTGCGAGCGGGAGCGAATCCTACTTTGTATTCACAAGTATCGTTATTTGTATTCATTTGCAAAACAAATCCGTCGTTTTTTACGGCGGATTTGTTATTTTTCACCGTCATTGCGAGACTTGCCAACGGAAAGTCGTGGCAATTTGCTTACCGTCGCCGTCATTTTGAGCCGCAGGCGAAAAATCTCACAGCAACCGTCATTTTGAGCGCAGCGAAAAATCCCATCCAACCGTCATTTTGAGCCGCAGGCGAAAAATCCCACCGCGACCGTCATTTTGAGCCGCAGGCGAAAAATCCCACCGCGACCGTCATTTTGAGCCGCAGGCGAAAAATCCCACCGCGACCGTCATTTTGAGCAGCAGGCGAAAAATCCCACCGCGACCGTCATTTTGAGCGAAGCGAAAAGTCTTACAGCAACCGTCATTTTGAGCCGCAGGCGAAAAATCTCGCGGCAAGCGGTATTCAATCCGTAAGAAAAATATCATCATTTGTCAGACAAGGTGATACATAACAGCAGCAAAACAGCAGTATTCGCGGTAGAAATTAGCGATTTATTTATAAGATTTTTGTATGAGTTATTCATACAGAAATAGTTGATAATAATTCAATTGTATGAATTTATGCGGTATTTGTTATGTACTTGAGTGGTATATCGTCGCCCCCCAAATCGGGGTAGGCTATAATTACTTACAAGAAGCAAGAAGAGCATTACATGTTATAGCCGCCCCCCAAAATTGGGTGGGCTATATACCCCCTAAAAAGGGTATGAACAGGCTGTAATAAGAGCAGTGTGGTTAAAAGAAGCTCGCGTGGTATATGTGTGCGTTCGCATAAACGGGGTATCCACTTGACCCACACAACAATCCCCCATAAACCTCCCAAATAGGGAGGTTTTTTATTTTTTTTATTACCAGAGATTTATTCCGACAAGCAAAGCAGCAATTTTCCATTTATGCTTCCACAATGTTTGCCCTGCCTTCAACAATCCCATTTTTACTAATAATTCAATATCCTCATCGCTCAATTCTGTTTTATCTTTCTTATTTTCTTCTAGGTTTCGTAGGATTCGAGCAATTTCATCATCTGAATAATTGTTTTTTCCGTTTTCCATAAATATTCCTTATAACTTTTAATTTAACAACCCCGTTATCTGTCAAGATAACGGGGTTTAGTCTAGACTAAACCGATTTTTTGTATTACATAGCCAGACTTTATATATACAAATTTATTAACGAGCATTTGGCTTAAAATCACCAACAAGTTTTAATTTATTGCAAATACCGTTATGACTCCTCGCAAAATTCTCACTGCTTCTTCTTCTTTTCCTAGACTTCGTGAAGCAAACGCTGTATATATCGATAAAACTGCGCTTATTCACAAGATGGTCTATGCCGATGATGCGTTTTTTCTATCCCGTCCGCGGCGGTTCGGTAAAAGCCTACTTGTTACAACTTTGGAGGCATATTTTCAAGGTAAAAAAGAACTTTTCGAAGGCTTAGAAATAGAAAAAATGGAGCAAGAGTGGAAAAAATTTCCCGTTTTGCGGTTTGATATGAGCGGCGATCGCTACACCAGCACGGAAAAACTGGCAGAACGGATAAATTTCCTTTTGATGCGTTACGAGAAAATCTACGGTCGCAC
>JAGBJT010000025.1 GCA_017934275.1 Cardiobacteriaceae bacterium
ATACGCAGAAAACTCTCCACCAAATCGATCAGCCCCTACCTTCGTCAATGCAGCCGTCAGCGTAGTCTTACCATGATCCACATGCCCTATCGTCCCTACATTCACATGCGGCTTGCTGCGCTCAAATTTTTCTTTTGACATTTGTAATACTTCCTGAAATCTCGTGAATAACATTTGGAGCCCATAACCGGATTTGAACCGGTGACCTCTTCCTTACCAAGGAAGTGCTCTACCTACTGAGCTATATGGACGAAAATGGATTATTGGAGCGGCCGATGGGAATCGAACCCACACCATCAGCTTGGAAGGCTGAGGTTCTACCATTGAACTACGGCCGCAATAAAACTGGTGGAGGGGGAAGGATTCGAACCTTCGAAGGCAGAGCCGACAGATTTACAGTCTGTTCCCGTTGACCGCTTGGGTACCCCTCCAAATGAGGCGGGCGATTTTATATGCGAAAAAATTCTTGTCAAGAAATACGATTATTTTTAGCCGACAAATTTATTTAACTTGTTCTTTAATCAGGCTTTGCATTCGCATATCGCTCAATTTTGACTGCTGCATTTTTATTTTGCAAGCCGCGAAATATTAGCCGTTTTTTGCACTGCAATCTCATCAGCAAGCAATTTCTGCTGCAATTTGCCAACGGTCTAAATCAAATGCGACGAGTTTTCCGCCCCAAGCAGCTCCGCCGTCGATGCAAGCGTATTGCGGTTTTATATAAATCCCAAGTGCTGCCCAATGTCCGAAAACAATTTTCCAATCTTGCCAATCTTTATCCGCTTTCTCCTCGAATTTATCGAACCAGCAGATGAGTTTCGGATTTCGTTCTGCGGGAGGCATTTTTGCGTCGAAATCTAGGCTGTGGTCGGGATTGAGATAACGCATTCTGGTGCAAGCATTGACGGTAAAACACATTTTTTCCAGAAACTTACCGTCTTTTTTCCAAATTCCTTTTCCATTGCGATATACGGCTTGCAAGAAATCTTTTTTCTCGGATTTTTTGCCCTGCATTGCGTTTTGATATTGCTGATTTAGTTCGTGTAATTCTTTTCGCGACCAGAATGGGTAAATCCCCGCGTGTGTCATCATTATTTTCCGCGTCTCATCTTCGACTGCAAGCGGCATTTGACAGAGCCAATCAACAATTTTTCCTGCATCTTTTTCTTTCAAAATTTGGGCGACGGTTTTTTTTACGCGTCCTTTATCCAATCCAAAACCTTGCACCATCAAGGAAAAATCGTGGTTACCGATAACCGTTTTTGCGCTATCTCCAAGTTCCATCACGAAGCGCAATGTTTCGAGTGATTGCTCGCCGCGGTTTATAAAATCGCCGACAAACCAGAGTTCATCTTGATTTCGGTCATATTTAATTGCGTCTAGTAGTTGTAATAATTGATCGAGATGAGCATGCACATCACCGATTGCATAAGCAGTCATTTGTATTGTTCCTCTATTTTTATTTACCGTAACAACAAAATGCTACGAATTTATTCATTTTTACTTCTACTTCTCACGCCATTTGCACTTTTACGGCTTTTTGTCAAATCTCGCTCTAATCCCGCATACCGCCGCAATATTTCCGAGAGATTTGCTTTTAATTTACCGTCATTTCCGAATGCAAAAATTTCTCCCATTTGGATTCACGCGGTATCGGTTGGGGAATTTTTAGCTCTACGACCGCTGATTTTGCGGATTTTGCAAGACAGCAACGAGCATATTTACCTCACTTGCACTACGCCGACGGGGCGTGCTCAAATTGCCGCCTTTATTGCTGAACTACCGTCGGATTTAGCCGTCAGAGTGATTTTTTCCTATTTGCCGTATGACTTAAAAATTCTGCAAAAACGCACGCTACAAAAAATCACACCGCGCGCGATTTTGCTGATGGAGACCGAAATTTGGGCGAATTTAATCACCAGCGCAACTGCCGAAAAAATCCCCGTAATTCTCATTAACGCGCGGCTTTCTGAACGGAGTTTGCGCGGTTATTTGCGCTTTCAGTGGTTTTTTACTCCGCTTTTGAACAAAATACAAATCGCCGCGCAATCGGCATCTGATGCAGAGAGATTTAGAAAACTCAGCATCGATGCGCAAATTACCGTTATCCCGAATATCAAATTTGCAGCACAGAAAACCGCAGTAAAAATGCAATTTCCTGCGAATTTTCTCTCTACACAAAACCGTTTATTTCTCGCTGCCAGCACGCATAGCGGTGAAGATGAAATCATTTTGCGAGCGTATTTGGATTTAATAAAAAAATATCCTGATTTACGGCTTTGCATTGCACCGCGCCACCCCGAACGGCGGGAAGAAATTGTGCAAATCTGCGCCAAACACGGTTTCGTGTCAATCCTGCGCTCCGCTGAAAACCAGCAGTCAGACGGAAAAAATACGGTTTTTATCCTCGACAGCATTGGCGAATTAACTTCGGCGTATCTCGCGGCAGATGTTGCTTTTATCGGCGGTAGCTTGATTGCGCGCGGTGGGCATAATCCGCTGGAAGCCTTGCAAGCGGGCGCAGCGGTATGTTTCGGGAGTTTTATGTTTAATTTCGCGCAAATTGCTGATGAATTAAAAAATCTCGCATTCGTGCGCAAGCTCGATGAAAACACGGTAAAAAATCTCTCCACATCGATCGAAAATCTGCTGGAATACCGCAAAAATCACGGTAATACGGAGATTTTGCGGTTTAGTGAAGAGAAAAGTTCAGGAATTTTGCAGGCGCATTTCACTTATTTAGACCGCGTTTTGCAATTTCAAAAATCGCCGTAAAACGCGGCATAAAGCAATAAAGGGACGAAAAAATGAGCAAAAAAATGAATGTAGAAAGCTTTAATTTAGACCACACCACCGTGCAAGCACCGTATTTACGGCTTGCGGATAAGAAAACTGGCGAGCACGGCGACACAATTTACAAATACGACTTACGCATTTGCCAACCGAACGCCGAACATATGGAAATGCCCGCCCTGCACTCCTTGGAACATTTGCTCGCCGAACTTTCCCGTAACCACAGCGACCGTGTTATCGATATTTCACCGATGGGCTGCCAAACGGGTTTTTATGTTTCACTCCTAAATGACGGCGACTATCAATCTGCCTTAAATCTCATCGAAGCGACTTTTGAAGACATTCTTAAAGCAACCGAAGTTCCCGCTTGTAATCCCGTGCAATGCGGTTGGGCTGCAAGTCATTCGCTTATCGGCGCACAGGAGCTTGCCAGAAAAATGCTCGATAAAAGACAGGAATGGGAAACCGTGTTTAAGAACGCTAGCAATTAACGGTGATATGAAGATGCTTGCACCACCACTACCAGCAGAGATTTTGCGCGAAGATATTTTTCCTGAACTAAACATCAGCGAAGAACAAGCGGCAAAGGAATTAGGTATTAGCAGCATCACAATGAACAAGCTACTTGCGGGAGAAATCGGAATTTCAGCAGAAATTGCTATCCGTTTGCATTTATGGCTAGGAGAAAACAGCCCTTCCGCAGAAAGTTGGCTCAATCAGCAGGCTAATTACGACTTATGGCAAGCAAAAACAACACAAAATTTTCAATCGGTGATTAGCCACGACTACACAGTAAGACATCATTTATAGTTGTTTCAGTTCAAAATAAGACAAGACAGCGAGCCGAAGACAGTATCCAGAATACGGCGAGGCGAAGCTAACGCAGTATTATTTTGAAATGGAACGACTATATGAACAAAAAAGCGGTAGTTTGTTCTTAAACCACCGCTTTTTTACTTTTTCGCAAGAAAGAAAAAGTATTAAATTTGCAAAAAAAAAAAAAAACACTCACAAAACCACCACAAGCAGCGGCAACACAAAATACTAAAAAAATGATATAAATCACTCATTCTTATTTTCGCAACAAGCGTTTTAATTCCTTTTTTAATTAACACAGAGGTGCAATATGACCAGATTCCCCCCCCCCCCCCAAGAGCAGTGTTTTTCTTCGTAAAACCGCTCTAAATTCAAATAAACCGCTATTTTTTAACCGTTCGAATATCTCAATTTTGACCGCCGCAGTTATTTCAGCATTAGCGGCAAATTCACAAGCAGCAGTTCCACAAGCTTCACCGTTTTCCGCCGTGCCGAGTTATCTCGAAAACAAGCAAAACTCCGCTACCACCAGCACGATAACTTACGAAAAACCAATCACTTACACCAAAACAAAAACCGAAACTGAACGGCGTAATGCAAGTCGCACCGACATAATTACAACTACTGAAACCTCTTCTGGTGATTACGAAAAATTGACCGCGCACTACACCATTCAAATTCCACAAACAAGAACGGTAACCAAAGAAAAGAAAGTTACGACTGCAAGTTCTACCGTCAAACCAAGAATGCTCTTGATTTTTGATGATTCAGGTTCTATGACACAAACCCAAATAACCAACGATGTATCAGATCTAAAAGAAGAAAAAGGATATGTTTGCCGTGATGTATTAGTTAAAACAGGAAAGAAAAATAGCGATGACAGCCGCAATGGCACTCTAATCTGCTCCATACAGAATTTGATGCGCGATCCAAAATACAGCGACGGTATCCTTTGGCAAGCATTCACAATTAACGGCGATGGCGGTGCAGGAATACGACGGACACCGCTTTCACCGAATTGGACAAACGGGAAAGACTTATACGACGGCTATATTTCCAAGATCGGCACAGCAAACGCTGCCACTCCAACAACTGCCGCCTATGTTTGGGCAGCAAATGAAATGTTCCGCAATATCAAATACTCCTGTCAAAAAAACTTTATGGTTGTGCTGGCAGATGGTGATACCAACTTCGATACTTATGAACCGCATTTATTAGGTCAAACAAGCGGATTTTTTAACCTAATTGCAGCCAACGGTTCGTTTCCATTTGAATCTTCGCAGGCAGCTTGGCAAATTCCCGCATTACGCAGTATTTATGAATTACAAGGCGATGACACGACAAGTATTTACAAACATTTACCGAGCAACTATCACTTTGCAATGCCTACTTATGTTGCAGCAAAACATTCGGGAGCTGCTTGCCTTACTTGGGCGGCAAATGGTAACTGGTGTCCTTGGAATAAGCAAAATCCTGATGAACGGGCATATCTTTATTTAACCAGCAATAAAGGCGATAAGTGCAAAAATTTATTTACCCCAACTAGCTCTTCTTGGGCTTTGCACGAGCAATATTGCGGAATGAGTAATAAATGGAACGGAATATATAACGGTATCGAATACTTCTCCGACAAGCTCTACAACAAAGACTTAAAACCAGATACAGAAAGAGATATAGAAGGCAATCCATTTGCGGGCAAGCAAAATATTCAAACTTTCTCTATTGCTTTCGGTAACCATATGTCCGCGCAAGGTGAGGCTTATGTGATTGAAGCAGCGCGTGTTGATGACAAATTCAAAAACAAAAATCCCAATCACCGCCGTAGAAATCCAGGTAATGACGGCGACGGCTATGCCTACTATCCAGAAACTGGTTACTACTATGTTTCTGGTTCAGCTGAATTAAAAGAAGTCTTTTCAGAAATTTTCGACAATGTGCTTTCAACCTCGGTGAGCACTTCATCATCTAACTCTTCGATATCTAATTCAGCGGTATCTACGGTTGCTAATACAGGTGATGCGCAATTTGTAAAAGGTGAGACAACAAAGGAAACCGTAACCAACACTACTCCAAACAAGCCAGACATAGACACCGATTACGGCGATACAAGCTATGGAGAAGTTTCTACAAGCCAAGCTGATGATGAAAATACAACTTCATCTCCGAGTTCCACTACTCAAACGAATAGAAAAACTGAATCTCTATATGCGACATCGGTTGCAACTCCCATCAACATTTCAACTTTGAATCTAGATGTATCAATGTTTCCTGATGCGATTAAATCTACGGCGGATGATGAAGATACAAGCGCTGCCGAGCGCATCGAGTCAGGCTACGGAGTCATTGCAACACTCGGTATCAATACGGGAAATTGGGCTTCCTACTTTGCATTTTTCCCGATGTTCAATATTCAGCTCGACAACAGCAAAAAGGTGTATAGCGTTGTAAGTCAAGATAAATACACCTGCACGCTAACGGGCTACACAACCGATAAAAACAATTACACCTGCTATTGGAAAGATGACTATCTTTATCCGACTTATCCATCAAAACGCCGTCTTTTGATGCAAGTGCCTGATGGTTCTGATTATGCGGAATTTGGTTTAACGGATAACGGCAAGAAAAATAACGAAAAACACGCGATTTATAAAAACTTCGGTTTCACGGAAAACTCGGAATTTGATACGGGATTTTTACCGTGGATACTTCGCGACGGTACGGTAAGCGACAAGCAAATTGAGGAAAATGTTGAAAAACTCGCGCTCTCCGAACGGCTAGTTACGAAATACCGCGACCGTTTAGATAACACCAAAAATGCAATTGAACGGCAAATGGGCGATGTTGTTGATTCTTCACCGATAACCATTCCTGAATATGAGCCGATAAATTCAAAAACTCCGCGCGACCGTGCGAAATATATGTTGGTCGGCGCAAATGACGGAATGCTTTATGCCTACAAACGCAATACATCGTCAAATAGTCCGTATCAATTAGATTTCAACTATTTGCCATACAAAATGCCGCGCGAACGCTACGCCGCATCAAATTCCTCATCATTTACCACTTTCCTTGAAACTCTGGGCAATGTTTTACCGTTATCGGTCGCGTCTAGTGATTACGGAACTGCGGCAAATGAGCATATTTACGGCATAAACGGTGCGCTAGAACAAATCCGCACCGCCTCGCTAGTCAAAAATATTGACGGCAAAACAAGCAATCAACTTCGCGAGCGGGTGAATTTTGTAACGGGAACGATGGGACAAGGCGGACGCGGAGTATTTAGTCTGCTTGCCATCGGTAGAAGTCCGAAAGACAACATTAGCGCGGTCGGCTTTGATGATGAATTAACCAAAGGCGGCAACTGGGAAAACTTCAATGATTCCGCAACTACGGAAAACCTAAACAATCCGCAAGAGAAAAGCATCAATCTCGGTTACACCATCAACATTCCCGTTGTATCCAAAACCGCAACTGATTGGACAAATGAACAATGTGTTATTGCAACTTCTTGCAGTCGAACAGATGCAGACAGCTGCTCGGAAAGCATTAAACAACTCGGAAGTTGCAGTTCTGGCACAACCGAAACTCTGACAATGCCGAAAGCTTATCCAAACCGCGGCGAAATTCGTTACACAACTTTCGTAGCAAATGGTTTCCCGACAGGAGACAAAATCCAATCATTTACATCTAATGTCAGCTACCGCGATAACCACGACAGTGCTCCAACGCTTTATATCTTCGACTCACTGGGGCTTAATTTCAAAGTCGCGGATTTCAACAGCACACACGATCCCGCCGTGAATGCCGAAACAAAAGCTGGCGATTTGATTAAGAAAATTTCTGTTCCTAATCCGACAGAAAACGCTTATCAAATCAACACGCTTGGTAGCCCTACGGTTGTAGATATTGATTTTGACGGTATCGCCGATGTGGTTTATGCAGGGGATTATTCAGGTGATTTGTGGCGTTTTGATTTACGCGGCAAAGTTTCTGATTGGCAAGCGATGAAAATATTTTCAGGCTCGCCTACTCAACCGATTACCGCTGCACCTGCCGTCTATCGGATTTTGACTAAAAAGCTACAAGGCGAGCAATATATGGTTGCATTCGGCACGGGAAGTGATGTTTATCGCGAAGACCGACAAGAAACCGAACCGCAGCAAAGAATTTACGCCATTCGTGATGACCTGCGAGTTACACCGAGCACGGTAAATCAAAGCAATCTCAAATTCGAAAACTCTCCAAGCGGTGAAAAAGTAACCATCAAATATCCGATTAGCGCGAGCAATTTGAAACAAAGAAGTTTCAGCACAAGAACTCGCAAAGGCAATCTAGAACGGATAGCAACAAAACAAGAAAGCACCGTTGGATTTGATAAAGACGGTAACTTTTCAGGTTACGGTTGGTATATCGATTTAGAAGCGGGAGAAGCTGGCATTAGCTCATCAGAAAGAGTTATCGCGAAACCTCAAATGGTAACCAGCGCGGTATTTTTCACTTCCCGCAAATACGATTTACGCAATTTGGGACAAACCACCTCTTCCGAAACCGTCAATCAATCAGACAAAACAACACAAGAAGGAGACTGGATTCAAAACGACGCTGAATGGTCAGATTGGACAGAAGTTGCTGACTCTCTCAAAAAAACAGAAGGCACACCAACAAGCCTTTCCCGTACTCTGAACAATTCTGATAACACGACAGCTAGCAACAACATAGAAATGGATGAAGCAAAACAAAAAACGCTTGCCGAAAAATTCCAAGGCGATGTTGCTTGCGGAACTTCCGAAATCGACCAAGAAACTGGTTTACTTATCAAAGTTGAATGCGGTGATTGGCAAGATGAAGCAGGCTACGACAACATCACAGAAGACGATGCTCGCTGGAAGTTGGTGCAAAGCAATGTCAGCGAAAATCCCAACGCTTCAAAACTGGAAGAAAGCTGCTCGGAGGGTGATGCTAAATCAGACATTTTCCAAATCAAACACTTGCAAAATCGCGTGAAAAAATTGGTATTCGATGTAACAAGCACGCAAGGCACGGGCACAGCAATTGAAACCATCACCACGCAAAAAGATTTGTTGGAGTGGATTGAAGAGCGAACCAGAAATATCACTCTAACCAAAACTGATATTGAAACTTGGGATGTCAGCACCACCGTCGAAACCGAATCCCGCGGTTCAGTTGAAGGTGAAACTTGGTTCTTTGCGGTGGATATTTTGACGGGCGGCAACCTTGAAACTTCGGGGGTAAAAGTCGCACCGCCTTATGACACAGACGAAGAAGAACCAGATCCTGTGCTAATTGGTTTGCACTACAACAAAATCACTTCTCCTGCAATTATTCAACCTGTTGAAGAAGCAATGAATGTTGAAAACGCAATCTCTGTGAATGGTGAATACCGTTCAGGCGATGATCAAGATATGACCGTATCACCACAAGGTTTCGCGGAAAAATTCCAAGATAACCGTTGTATGAAAGCGAAAAGCTTGAATGCAATATTGAATGCAAATCCAGATCCTGAATTTGTAGGAATTTTGCCGCCACCGTGCCACGGCGTATTTATGCGAACTTCATTACGGGAAATTAGGGGGATTTGGAAATAAATATCGGAAATAAGAAAAGAGTGAGATAGATAGTTTTCGGCGGTAGTTTTTTCCTTTGCACTACCGCCGTTTTTTTTCAAAAAAATTCTTTTCCAACCGCAATCGCATCTATCCACTGCCGTTCTTCATCGCTTAATGGAGCGGAATAATCCGATTGAGCTAAAAGTTCATCTAATGTGTATTTAGAACGAGCAGCTGGCTTCACTATCAAACAACCTTCTTCCAGCGATAAATCCACCGCAGATTTACCTGAAAGATTAAGTTCCTGCAAAAACTCTTGCGGCAGAGATAAAACAACCGCTCCATCTACTTTTTTCAATACAGCTTGCACTTTGTTACCTCCAAACTTTTACCGAAATATAGCCTTATCCGCACATCAAGAGCGATATAGTCGTTTCACTTCAAAATAATACTGCGTTAGCTTCGCCTCGCCGTATTCCGCATACTGTCTTCGGCTCGCCTCCTTGTCTTATTTTGAATTGAAACGACTATAGCTACCGCCGTTTTTTTTCAAAACTCCTGCTACTCCGTCTAATCCGTCTAGTGGCGGTTCAATTTCTGTTGTCGTTTCAGGCATCGCAGGAACTCGCGGATAAATAAATTATTTGCCTAACGACTGCGGTTTTTATGTTTTTTTTCTTACTCATAACTTGAAAAATAAACTCGCTGCCACATTTAGGTTCGCGCTGTCGGAGCTTACCGCTCACGGCTTAATCAATAACCGTTTATCTACGGAAGTTTTACTGAAATTTATTTACAAATTTTTGGAGATTTATATGAAATTGAGACCTCTACACGATCGCGTGATTGTTAAGCGCGAAGAAGAAGAGAAAACCACCGCTGGCGGAATTGTTCTTCCAGGTTCAGCCGCTGAAAAACCATCACAAGGCAAGGTCATTGCGGTAGGCGAAGGCAAAATCCGCGACAACGGCGAAAAAATCGCAATGAATGTCAAAGTCGGCGACAAAATTTTGTTCGGCAAATACTCTGGCAGCGAAGTCAAAGTTGATGGTGAAGACTTAATCATTATGCGAGAAGACGAAATTTTCGCGGTTATCGAATAATTTTTTAGGAGACAAAAATAATGGCAGCAAAAGAAGTTCGCTTCGGTGAAGAAGCTCGCAAAGAAATGCTTAAAGGCGTAAATATTTTGGCTAATGCGGTAAAAGTTACGCTTGGACCAAAAGGACGCAATGTAATTTTGGATAAATCTTTCGGTGCGCCTGCGGTTACCAAAGACGGTGTATCGGTAGCAAAAGAAATCGAATTAGACGATAAATATCAAAATATGGGCGCGCAACTAGTTAAAGAAGTTGCAAGCAAAACCAACGACGCAGCTGGCGACGGCACAACTACCGCTACCGTTCTTGCGCAAGCAATCGTTGCAGAAGGCGTAAAAGCAGTTGCAGCGGGAATGAATCCAATGGATTTGAAACGCGGTATCGATAAAGCGGTTAGTGAGGCGGTTAAAGCATTAAGCGCAATCTCTAAACCTTGCAACGATTCAAAAGCAATCGCGCAAGTCGGAACAATTTCTGCTAACTCTGACGAAACCGTCGGTGCAAAAATTGCCGAAGCGATGGAAAAAGTCGGTAAAGAAGGCGTAATTACCGTTGAAGAAGGTCAAGGCTTGGAAGACTCTTTGGAAGTTGTTGAAGGTATGCAATTTGACCGCGGTTATCTTTCACCGTATTTCATCAACAATCAACAAAGCCAACAAGTTGAATTAGACAATCCTTTCGTTTTAATCCACGACAAAAAAATCAGCAACATCCGCGATTTAATCCCAGTATTAGAAGGCGTTGCAAAATCTGGTCGTCCACTTTTGATTATTGCCGAAGATGTTGAAGGCGAAGCTTTGGCCACTTTGGTTATCAATTCAATGCGCGGAATAGTTAAAGTCGCTGCGGTTAAAGCTCCTGGCTTTGGCGACCGCCGTAAAGCAATGTTGGAAGACATCGCAATTCTCACCAAAGGTCAAGTGATTGCAGAAGAAGTCGGCTTAACTTTGGAAGGCACAACTTTAGAACAACTCGGTAGCGCGAAGAAAGTTATCGTCGCCAAAGAAAACACCACCATCATCGACGGTGCTGGTGATAAAGCAGCAATTGACGCAAGAGTTGCAACTATCCGCACTCAATATGAAGAATCAACTTCTGATTACGACAAAGAAAAATTGCAAGAACGCATCGCAAAACTTGCTGGCGGGGTTGCGGTAATCAAAGTCGGTGCTGCTACCGAAGTTGAAATGAAAGAGAAAAAAGACCGCGTTGAAGATGCACTTCACGCAACTCGTGCAGCGGTTGAAGAAGGTATCGTTCCTGGCGGCGGTGTAGCTTTAATCCGTGCTATCAACGCTATCGCTGATTTGAAAGGCGACAACTATGATCAACAAGTTGGTATCGATATCGCGCGTCGTGCAATGGAATACCCACTGCGCACCATCGTGCAAAACGCTGGTGAAGAAGCAGCGGTTGTTGTGGATAAAGTTAAAAATTCACAAGGCAATCAAGGTTATAACGCGGCAACTGGAGAATATGTCGATATGGTTGCTGCTGGCATCATCGATCCAACCAAAGTTACCCGCAGCGCATTACAAAATGCAGCATCTGTAGCTGGTTTGATGATTACAACTGAGGCTATGGTTGCTGAACTTCCGAAGAAAGATTGCGCTTGCGATCACGGACACGGCGGAATGGACGGCGGAATGGGCGGAATGGGAATGATGTAATTTCCTTCATTAGCACTTTCGCTAAAACAAAATCCCTCGCAATTGCGGGGGATTTTTTGGTATTTGCAGTTGATATTTTTTCTCATTTAGATTATTATCTAGATACCGTTATTTGACAACGGTATCTTTTTTAACCACAAACTAGGATATTTTCTATGAGAAATTTACTTTTCGTATCAACATTCACCGCAGTTTGCGTAGCAGTTTTTGCAATATTTGCTTCCCCTGTCGTGAGTGCGTATGACCAAAAAAATTGGGATTTTTGCCAAAGAAAATGTGATGGTTTCTTGGGAAAAGATAGATTTGACCAAGGTATTCCTTTCACAAATTGCTTAAAAGATTGCTTGAAATAATTCAGCAGTAATAAATAAATCTCAAAATTTGCCGATGCAAGTTTTGAGTTTTTCTGTTTTTATTTTTATTTTTTTTAAGGAAAGAAATATGAAACTAAAAAATTGCGATATCTATCTTGGAGAAATTTTGGAATTATTAACGGAAGTATTAGCAGAAATAAAAGAAAATAAAGATGACGGAATATATAAAGACTTATTTTCTGCTTTAAGCCGTGAAATGTTAAATTTCTGGGAAATTCGCGAAAAAATATATCAAGTTGAACCACAAATAAAACGCGATTTTCTACTTGAAATGGAAGAAGATAAAGAACGCTTTGATGAGCTAAATCGCGAGCTACAACAAGCTTTATCGCTTTACCGAGAAGGTGATTTTCCGAGAGCAAAAGAAGCTTTTAATCAAGTATTGAGTAAAGCTCAATCAGGTTATTTTGCCAATATCTGTAAAGCCAAAATTTATGACTGTGATAAGCAAATAAATAAGTCTTTCAAGCAAGCAACGGATAAATATTCCTTAAATGTTGAATTTCTAGATAATTTACATCAAAGAGCGGTAAAATTAAAACAAGACGGTATGAATAAAGAAGCGGAAGATTTATTTTTAGAACTCGCAACACTATCAAGATTTTCTTATTTTGAAATTATCTCAAAAGCTAATTTATTCGACTTAAATCAGCAATAACAGTGAATAAAAAACGGCTTGAAGGTGCGATTTTCAAGCCGTAAGAGTTAAAAATTAAACTTCAAATAGCGTTACTTAATGTTTCGCTTACCCACTGATTCAAGCTTTTACCCGCAGCTTGTGCTTTATTTATAGCAGCACGATGTAATTCTGGTGTAATACGCAACATTACACGACCGCTGACTGGTTCTTGTGCTTGTTTTCCTGCTCTCTCACAAGCAGCAATATATTCATCAACCGACAACACAAATTCAGCTTTCATATCCGCCACATTATCGGCATGAAAACAAACAATATCGCTAATACCCAGAATTCTTCCAACAAAAATATCGTCCCGTTCATCAAATTCAATTTTTGCGGTATAGCCTTTGTATGTCAATGTATTCATTATTTTTTTCCTTGAATATTTGCAGCAATGAAAAATTCACGCAAAGTTTCAATTTGATAGCGTTTTGCTTCTTTTTCAGGATGCGGACGGTGTCCGTGCCATTCGCAACCGTTGAGAAAAAATTTTACTCTTGAACCATTACCTTCTTCAATCAAGCCACCTAAAGCCAACACCAACTTCTCAATATCGCCAAAACGAATATTACCCTGTGTCGGACGAGTAAAAATATAGTCGTTTCAATTCAAAATAAGACAAGGCAGCAAGCCGAAGACAGTATGCCTAATACGGCGAGGCGAAGCTAACGCAGCATTATTTTGAAGTGAAACGACTATAGCGTTAAAAGTTTTCTGCTGTTTGCTGTTCATACAAATTGAAGTGCTAACTAAAAAATCATTTGGATTCTATTTAATCGCCTCATTTGCTTTTTTGCGAATATTTTCTGGAATTTGCAACTTCTGTGCGGCGGCTAACTTCTCATTTATCACCATTCGAATTGTCTGCACTTTTGCTACGGGTATTTCGGCAACCGCTTTACCTTGTAACACTTCTGCCGCTTGTCTTGCGGTTAATCTGCCTACTTCCGCTTCGTCATAACCGATAGCGACGGCGGCGTATTGTGCGGAAAATGTATCGAATGTGAATACAGGGATATTATTTTGTGTTGCAATATTGGATATTGACGGGAAAGCAGCCACCGCGGTATTGTCCAAAGTTATCAAAATTGCATCAACTTTTCCGATTAAAGAACGGGCAGCTTCTAAAACCTCACCCGTATTTTTGGCAGGAGCGGCAATAAACTTCCAACCGCGCTCTTTGCACATTTTGTCAAGTTCAGCATTAGTCGAATTCGAATTGTCTTCGCTAGGGTTATAAACCGTGCCGATAGCCTTAACATCAGGGATTAGCTCGGCAATTGTGTCCAAATTTTCCCTAAAAGCCAAGTTTTCCATAACCCCTGAAACATTACCGCTAGGTTGTTCTAAATTACTAACCAAACCTGCGCCAACGGGATCGCTAATCCCCGTAAATAAAATCGGAAACTTGCCGTGCGCGCTGGCAATTGCCGCTTGTGCTGATGGTGTCGTAATTGCTACTACAACTGCTGGTTTTTGTCCTGCAAATTGCTGGGCGATTTGCGTATTCAAACCATTATCTCCTTGTGCAACACGGTAAGACAAACGAATATTTTCACCGTCTTTGTAGCCGAGATTTGCGAGTTCCTCTAAAAATCCACGGTAAATTTCATTCAAAGCGGGATGTTCGACAATTTGACTTACCGCAATCAACGGTAAATCTTTTTTATTTTTATCATCTGCCAAAGCATTAGAAAAAATAAAAAAACTGGCGATTAAAAAAAGGATTTGTCGGATTTTCATATTTCACCTTCGATAAAAAAGAAAGCCGCATCATACGGTCTAAGTGATTAAAATAAGCAGCCATTTTCAAGAGAAAAATTATCAGAAATGCTTATTCCTCACCGCAATTTAATCATCATTTGGACGGCTGCTTTACTCGTCATAATTCCACTTTGCGTGCAGGCAAAAAGCGCAGCATTATGGAGCGAGGATGCCGTAATTTCTTGGATTATTTTGGCAATAATGCTAATTTTCACCGCCATTACCGCCCTACTCGCCAAAACAAGAATTCCCAAAATAACCGCCAAAAGAACGGTCGGAGAAATTCAGCAAAGCGGAGAATTTTTTACCGTCGAATTAGAACTACAAAATCACACAAACCGCGAATTAAACGCCGAAGTTTTCGATCTTCTACCGAGTGAAGCCGATTGCAGCCAAATGCCGATTAACGCAAAAATCCCAGCCAAGGGAAAAATCAAAATTTCATATGAAACAAAAATTGCAGCGCGCGGACGGTTTAGCTTCGGCGGTGTGCAAATTCGTATTCCTGATAAGGCATATTTATGGCTTTTCAATCTCAAAATAAAAACCGAAGAGCCAAATAATTTACGGCTTTACCCGAAATTCAAATATACAGACAGCCAAGTTTTGCAGGGAATTGTCGCGCATCGTCCGACGGATATTCACCCTCTACATTGCCAGCGCGGTAACGGTGATTTCGCTTATATCCGCGATTATGCCGCGGGCGATCAACTTAACCGTATCGATCACAAAGCTAGTGCCCGTGCGAGAAAATGGTGTGTGCGGGAATTTGAGCATACTTACGGACAACCAGTTTTATTGATGATTGACGCTTCGCGCAGAACGGCGGTTAAGCATAACGGTAAAGTGCTTTTTGACGAAATAATCACCGCAGCAAACCAACTTGCAAAAACCGCATTGCATAAAGGTGATGAAGTTGGATTGCAGATTTTTTCTAATGAAATCAAACGCTTTTTACCGCCATCGCGTAATTCTCGGCAATATAAAAACTGGACGGAAAGCCTATTTGATTGCTTTGCCGATAATTCTCCGCCCGATTTTCAATTAGCACTCAAAACCGCCTTTTGCCGTCAAAAAGAACGCTCTTTGATTATTTTTATTAGCACTCCGCAATACGGAGATGCAGAAAAATTGCAAAAATTATTCCGTTTAATTAGTAAGAAACATCATTTGTTATTCGTCGCAATTCGTCCGCCATTTTTAGACCAACGCTCTGAAATTTTTCAAACCGATGACAATTTTGCTAACGCCGCACGGGATATTTACAATTTTGAATTCAAGAAAATCTGCAAAGAACTCAAACAAGAGAAAATATTCTTTCTGGAAACCAAACCAGAACAACTTCGCGCTAAAATTATTAACGCTTATTTGGAATATAAAGCAAGAATTATCACTCAATAATCCATTAATTCAAGGAAATCAAAATGATTAAAAAACTGCTATTTACCTTAATTTTTTCGGCTTTAAGCTCTAATTTTTTATACGCAAGAGATGTAAAAATAAGTGCCAGTATTAAGCCTTTACATTCAATTGCAAGTTATATTTCTGACGGAATTATTAAAGCGGAAAATATCAACTTAATTATCACTGACGGTTCACCGCACGGTTATTCATTAAAACCTTCTGATGTAAAAAAAATGAGTAATTCGGATTACATTCTCTGGGTAAGCGATGATTTAGAAACTTTTATGCCGCAAACTACCGCTAAATTCAAAAATACCAAAACCAGAGTTTGGCAAGAAACTGATGGAATAGTGTTATTAAAAAACCGTAAGGGTGGTCTTTTGGGCGAAGAAGATAAAGAAGATAATCACGAACATCAGCACGATGAAGAACAGCACAAACATAAGCTAGATAAGAAAAATCATCACCACGACGAGCACGATCATAATCACGGCGAACATAATCCGCATTTATGGCTTTCAATCGAAAACAGTAGAATTTTTGCTCGCGCAATAGCCCAAGATTTAAGCGAACTTGATCCTGAAAATAAAGCAAAATACCAGGAAAATTTGGATAAATACTTAAAAGAATTAGATGAATTAAAAATAGAAATAAGTAAAACTCTTGAAAAAGCCAAAAATTCTTCTTATTTAATATTCCACGATGCTTATCCTTATTTCGAAGAGGAATTCGGATTAAATCCGCGCGGTGTAATTCGCGTCGATCCCGAACACGAAAGCGGTGCAAAAAGAATTGCGGAACTAAAAAAAGTTATTCAGGAAGAAAATATCAAATGCCTATTTAATGAACCGCAGTTTTCCGCAAAAATCAGCGAAAAATTAGCTCAAGAGTCCAAAATTAAATTAGCAGTTTTAGATCCCGTCGGTGCGGATATTCCATCTGGAAAAGATATGCAAATAATTTTGCTGAAAAATCTAGCGACAAATCTTGCAGAGTGTTTAGGGAGTGAATAAACAAACGCTATTTGACCTTGACGGTTTCCGTAAAGTCTGACCATTGTTCAATCCAAAAAGCACGAATATCGCGCACAGACTGCGGAAACCACTCCAAGGATTTAAGTGCAAAAATTGCGTTGAATAAATTCGCCATATTCTCATCGCTGCTGGTATATAAACTACCTTGCACTCTTTCAAAACCGTACTTGCGCAAAGTTGCTGCAATATCAGAATAAGCCTGCACAGCACCTTTCGGGTGATTTTCATCTGCATCTGCGACTACTAAATCAAAAGAAACTGCATACATTTTTAATCAACCTTTGGGTCTTTGATTATCTTTGAGAGTTTATATTTAAATTTTTCACCAGTGTCTAAAACTTCAACATTAACCAACCAATCGCCATCGGGAAGTTGACTATCTACATCATAGACAACATAATTTACACCGTATTCCCCAAAACTACGGATAGTTCCCGTTGGAACGGTATTTTTTGCATCAAAATTTGACTGTTCTTTTTGCATTTTTTATCCTCTATTGATATTTTTCTATTAAGTATATCGGCTTATATCCAAACTTAAATGAAGGCTTAATTATGAATATCCTCCAAAAATCATTCCGCTTTACCGCGTTCTTATTATCAGCTTTATTTATTCATCTTACGGAATGCAAAAAATCGGATTTAATTGTATTCGACGGTAAAAATTATCTTGCGGCAGAAATAGCAAACAGTGCAGAAAAAAGAGCGCAAGGGTTGATGTTTCGAGTTTATTTACCGAGTTTTTCCGCAATGCTTTTTCAATTCGAAGAGGAGCAAGCTCAAAGCGCATTTTGGATGAAAAATACTCTAATTGACTTGAATATCAGTTTTTATTCCAAAGACGGCAAATTAACCGCACGGCATTTAGCAATACCGTGCGCGAAAGTCGCAGATTTGTATTTCGATGAATGCCCACTTTATCCGTCTTACGGAAAAGTTTTGTTTGTTTTGGAAACTAATCCGCGAGCAAAGTTCGGCAAAAACATCAAATCTATTGTTTTTCTCAAATAAAAATGCGCTCGTCTTGACATTTAGTTTTTATCGGCAGTAGCTTTGATTTTTTCTATCTCATTGATTTAACAAAAAAAAAAAAAAAAACGGTTTTCTGAATAAAAATTCACATTCCAACCGTAAAAAAATCACTAAAATATTGCGACTATCTCACAAATAGCGGTCTGATTGTTTTTACGCCCAACAGTGCCAAAAAATAATCGGTTTGACTAAAACACAAGCAAGCAAAGGTGCTTTATGAACACAAAACACAGAAAACTTTTCCTCACCGTCAATGCAGTTTTAGCTTCTCTTGCCAGCAGTGCTTATGCGGCGGTAACAATTCCTGATGTGAATGTAGATCCGCTGATTGTTGAAAGCAAGCAAGTCAGTCCTGCGGTAGTTTTGGCTTTGTCGGTGGAATATCCAACCGCTGGTATTGCCTATTCAACGACAAATATCTTGAGCAAAGAAGGATTGAAAAAGAAATATTTAGGTTATTTTGACAATAGGGCGCATCTAAAAATTCAAAAATTCTTCTAAAACATTCCTAAAATTTCAATTTTCTGCTATAATTATTTCACTTAATTTTAGTCAAAGAATGGTAAAAATTATGGCGAACACCTATAAATTAAAGCACGAAAGAGAT
>JAGBJT010000026.1 GCA_017934275.1 Cardiobacteriaceae bacterium
CGGAAAACATAGAAGAGTGCAAAATCTTAAAGCAATGAGAACGAGAGTTGGTTTGATGAATTCATGCTACAATATGTGCCGTTATGTGCAAATTAAACGATTAAAGCTGCTTGGTGCATAATATAGTAAAAATCGCATCAATAGTATAAAAAAATACCGTTAATAAATAAAAAAACTCCATCAAAAGATGGAGTTTTTTTATTTCTGCAATTAAGTTAAATAAAAAATTGTTGAAATAATTTGACAACAGGCAAAAAAGTTAAAATTTAGATGCGCCCTTATATCAAAACCGTTCCGCTCGGCAAAATGCGGTTAATGCTGCTCGTAGCATTGCGCTTACCGTATCGTGGCTGTATGCAATTCCCGTAAAGAGTTGATTATCAATTGTCAGTTGCACATAAGCGACGGCCTCGGCATCGGTTGCTTGCGTGAGAGCGTGTTGCGCATAATTTGTAACCGCAATTTTGACCGCAAATTGTTTTTCCAGAGCATTAATAAAAGCTGCCATCACTCCGATTGCTTCACCGTCAATTTTGAGTTCATTATCTGCACTCTTACTTCTATCTTTTAACACTACCGATACCGTATCAGCTCTATCTTTACGGCTAATTTGATAATCGTGTAAAGTAAATCTCCCCCTTTCAATATAAGCTGCATTAAATACTTCTAACACATTTTGACTACTTAGCTCTTTCTGTGTTTTTTCCGACTCTTTTTGCACTTTTTGCGCCAAATCAACTTGCAACCAACGCGGCACCTGTAAGCCGTAATCGCGGGACAAAATGTAAGCGATACCGCCCTTCCCTGACTGGCTGTTTATCCGCACCACATCTTGATAAGTCCGACCGATATCTTGCGGGTCAAGCGGTAAATACGCGATATCCCAAATACCGTTCTTTTTATCCTCATCTTCAAATTCCAGCGACTTTTTAATTGCGTCCTGATGCGAACCTGAAAACGCGGTAAAAACCAACTCTCCGATATACGGATGCCGCGGCGAAACGGGTAAATTATTGCATTCGCTCACCACATTAACGATTTCGCTCATATTGGAAAAATCGAGCTCGGGATTGACACCTTGCGAATACAAATTCATCGCCATCACCATAATGTCCATATTCCCCGTGCGCTCACCGTTACCGAGCAGAGTTCCTTCGACGCGGTCAGCACCAGCCAGCACGGCGAGTTCGGAAGCTGCAACGGCGCAACCACGATCGTTATGCGTATGCACGCTGATAATCACATCGTCGCGACAACTCAAATTACGGCAGAAATATTCAACCTGATCGGCATAAATATTCGCCGTTGCGCATTCAACCGTATTTGGCAAATTCAAGATGATTTTGCGTTTTTTTGGATTCCAAACTTGACAAACCGCCTCGCAAACTTCAACTGCATAATCAGGTTCGGTTTGCGAAAAGCTCTCTGGTGAATATTCAAAAATCCATTCGCTATCGGGAAATAATTCCGCCTGTTTATTTAATAATTTTGCTCCGAAAACCGCTAATTCTTTTATTTCTTCACGGCTTTTCTGATAGACCTTTTCTCTTTGCACTCTTGATGTAGAATTATACAGGTGTACGATTGCTTTTTTTACCCCCTTTAATGATTCAAAAGTGCGGTTAATTAAATGTTCGCGGGCTTGTGTAAGCACTTGAACGGTTACATCATCAGGGATTAAATTTTCTTCAATCAAGCGACGGGTAAAGTCGTATTCAATCTGCGAAGCCGATGGAAAACCAATTTCAATTTCCTTAAATCCGCAATCAACGAGCAACTTAAAAAAACGGACTTTTTGCTCAATTGTCATCGGGTCAATTAAGGCTTGATTGCCGTCGCGCAAATCAACGCTAACCCAAATTGGTGCTTTTTCGATTGTTTTATCAGGCCACAATCTTTCCGTCATCTTTGGCGCAAATTGGAATGGACGATATTTTTGATGGTTAAAGCTCATTTTTTTTCTCCCAAATAAAGTGGTTATTTATCAAAAATTGCGCGCGGGATTTTATTTATATTTTCTAAAAATATTCACCAAAATAACTATAAAATAAGCATATTTTTTATATTTTCCACTACCAAAACGCAATTTATGAGAGAAAATCACCAAGAACTTGATGATACCGACAAACGGCTCTTAAATATCATCAGCAAAAATGCACGCATCAGTCTGCAAGCACTTGCCGAACGCTTACATTTATCGGCAACTCCTTGTGCCAGAAGGTTTAAGCGCTTGGAAGATGAAAAATTTATCCAAAATTTTCGCACTTGTTTGAACCGTGAAAAAATCGGATTGGGGCTATCGGTTTTTGTCGGAGTTACGATGGATAAACATACCCCAGAACGCTTTGAGCGCTTTGAAGAAGAAGCTAAAAAACTACCTGAAATAATCCGTATGAGTATTGTTACTGGAAGAGCAGAAGATTATTTATTGCAAGTTGCCGTGCGGGATATGCGGGCTTATGAAGAATTTTTACTCGGAAAATTAAACCGTATCGAAGGTGTCTCGCAAGTTCATTCCGCTTTTGAAATGCGTTGTGTGCTTGACCGTGAGCCTGAGTTATAAATTCTAGTTATTTTTATAAGGACAAAAAATGCAAATATTCATCGATTATCAAACCGAAAATGCACCGAATAGTTTTTATCCGAATCTAGAAGATATAAAAAAATATTATCAAACAGCGGCAAAAATTTTGTCAATCAGGGAAGATTTAGAATTAACCGTACGGATAGTTGAAAATCAGGAAATTCAGGAATTAAATAAAACCTATCGACATAAAGATTATGCGACCAATGTTTTATCTTTTCCTGCGGATTTAGATATTCCGCTTACTCCGAAATTATTAGGTGATATTGTCATCGCCGCCGATGTGGTGAATAATGAAGCAAAAGCACAAAATAAAACGAGAGAAAATCACTGGACACACATCTTAATTCACGGTTTTTTACATCTTTTAGGTTATGACCATATTGAAGATGATGAAGCGGAAATTATGGAAAATTTGGAAAAACAAATACTTGCTCAAATGAATATTTCAGACCCGTATTTATTACTTGAAGAATAAAAAAAATCCGCGATTTTCATCACGGATTTTTGCAAAAATAAATAAAAGAGTGTTATTTTTTACTCTTTTTCGCCGCCAAATTCTTCATAAGCAGCTAATGCTTCCGCCGCAGTCATCAAAGATGGACCGCCGCCCATATAAACCGCGACTTGTAACATCTCTAAAAATTCCGCCCGAGTTGTTCCAAGTTCTGCCAAAGTTTTAGAGTGAAAACCGATGCACCCCTGACAACGGTTAGCGATACCGATACCGAGTGCAATCAATTCCTTTTGTTTTTTGTTGAGTGCGCCTTCTTTATTTGCCGCCTGTGCCAATTGGCTGAAAGCTTTCATTGTGTCAGGGATTTCTTTGCTGAAATCTTTCAATTTTGCTGAAATTCCCGCGGTTACTTCTTTATATGCTTGCATAAAAAATTCCTCTTAATTGATAAAAAGCCGTTTCCAAACCAACTTGAAAACGGCTCAATTATTAGGGCATTTTTTTGAAAACTTTATTTATTTTTCGGATTGACTATTTATATTTTTCTTACTTACCGCCTAACGGTTGTAATCATTTCGACAAATTACCGTGCACCAAATTCAATTTCAATCCTATTTCAAGGAAAAATAATGCTTTTGGCGGCGTTTAGTCAGTTCAAAAATACCGTCGATAATTTCTCCGACATTGCTTTCATTGTTCGCTACCGCAACTTCTAAATCGTAAATTTCCTTGCGCAGATGTTCGATGATTTTTTGATTATGAGGATTATTTTCCAATGCCGCGACTTGATTTGCCCAAGTTTCAATATCTCTAATTACAACTTGCAGATTATCTTTACTCAACTTATCCAAGGCTTTATTTAATTGTCGACGCGACTGCTCGTAATTTTTATCGGGATAAACAACAACAGCCGCTGGAATGGCGGAAGTTGCAGGCTCTACCGATAAAGTTTCTTCCGACGGCTGCACGATTTTTTCCTGATTTTGCGCTTGAAATTCACCGTTTTGAGAAAGCGTGCCAGTCGTGGTAACCGTCTCGGTAACGGTGTTGATTTTTACCGAAGATTTGGGACGACTTTGGGCATAATCTTCGGTGTTATCGGCAAATACGAAAGTAGAAAATACGGTAAATAATAAAAACACAATACTTTTTTGCATTTTGTTCTCCGTTTTTGACTTTATAAATAACTTGTAATTTATTACAAACGCAATATTTTTTGTAAATAAAGGCGGAAAATATTGCAGATTTTCAGCGTTTGCGATTTCAGCATATGACCGCCTGGAAGCAGGTGCAACGGCGCATTTAATTCACGGGCAAAGCGCAGAGATTGCTCATAAATCACCACATCATCCGACCAGCCATGCACAATTTCGACATTTATCAAATCACTTTGCCAACGGTGCGCACCGTAATGCGGCATATAAAGCGCAGGAGCAATCAAAAACGCACCGCGCACATTGCCGCAAACTTCCGCCGCACGCGCACTGGTGTAGCCGCCCATCGAAAATCCCGCCAGAATAACTTCCGCATCGGCAGGCAATTTATTAACCCGTTCGATAAGCCGCTGCGAGCGTTCTTCTGGCTGATTTTGAATATCCGCATCATCGATTTTTTCTACATCAATATCGAACTCGGCGGCAACTTTTGCGAGATTTACAATTAAATCGTCATTTGGCGAACCGCCACGACCGTGTGAAATAAGTAAAAACATAAATCTAAATTTATAACTAACTAATAAAATAAAGTCTGTAATAACTATCAGGCGACAGGAATATTCTTTTCTCTCTTTTCGGCAATTGTCTTACAATCAATACACAAATCAGCGACAGGTCGCGCTTTTAATCTATCCAAACCGATTTCCTCATTGCAGTTTTTGCAATAACCGTAATCACCGCTATCTATCAACTTGAAAGTTGCATTTATTTTTCTAATCAATTTCTGGACACGGTCGTGTTCGCGTTCGATTAGTGCAGTTTCGGTTTCAATACTGGCGGCATCATTACTATCCGCCGTTGGTTGAATATCCGCTGAAAGCTGATTTTTGGCTTTTTCTAATCTCTCGATGGCATCTTTAAGTTGCTCTTCTAGAATTTTGCGGAAATACTCAATTTGCACATCAGACATATATTTGCTATTGCGAATTTTTTTAGGAATATCAGAAAAAACAAATTTTTCTCTTTCGACATTTAATTCATCATAATTTGCTCCGTGATTTCTCACGATATCTTCTGGTTTTCTTTTTACTCTTTTCGGTTTTTTTTCCACCCTCTGTTCGGTATTTTTTTGTAACTTTTTAGCTTCTTCAAGAGCCTTTTGCGCTAAACTTTTTCGCCCTCTTTTGCTGGGAGCTTTATTAGATTCTTTCAAAATTTCTCTATATTCATCTCGACTTTTTTTAGCCTTGCTTGCTTTTGGGCTTTCTACGCTCTTTTTCTCGACCTTAACTTTATTTTTGTCTTTTTCTTTATCCTTTACCGATATTTTTGCAGCTTGCTTTTGCGTTTTAGCCGCTTTTGGTATTTTTTCCGCTTTTTCCTTTTTATTTTCCTTTTTCGCAGTTTTTTCTTCTACCTTTTTAGCATTTTTTTTCGTCTCTACTACCGTTTTTTTATCATCTTTACGCGCTACTTTATCTTTATTGTCTTTACTCTTGTTAAGTTTGTTATTTTTTTCCATCTTCTCTGCAGTGCTTTGTTTTTTCGCAGCACTTACTTTGCTATTTTTTTCCGCTTTTTTCTTATTCAAAATTTCTGCAAGTTTTGAGGATTTTTTTGCAGCTGTTGGATTATTTTTTTTACCATCTTGTGCTTTTGCAACACTTGTTTTTACGGCTTTTTTAGCATCATCTTTACTTGCAAGGTTTTTATTTACCTGCTTTTTACTAGCTTCTTTTTTTGCTTTAACTTTTGCTGCAATGGAATTAACGGTTGATTTTTTTTCTGTTGTTTTTACCGTTTTATTTTTTATGTCGTTTTTAGCATCTTTCTTTATATCTTTCTGCTGATTTTTCGCTACTGTTGAAGTTTTTTTATCCGCTTGTTTGACCGTATTTTGCTTTTTAGCCAATATTTTTTCCGCCACTTTTGAAGCGGTATTTTTTACCGTCTTAACTGTTTTTTTATCATCTTTTACAATATTTTTAGCGAGCGTCTTTTTAGTTGCAACATTTTTTGCAGGTTCTTTTTTAGCTGGCAATGCTGATTTTTTTGCTTGTTTATCCGCTCTTATTTTTGCTGCCAATTCTTTGGCACTTGGTTTCTTCTTATTTGCGCTTTTTGCGGTTGATGTTGTTGTTTTTTCTTGCTTATTGCTCAAATTATTTTTAACCGTTACGGCTTTTTTTGCCGTATTTTTAACTTCTGCTTTGCTATTTTTAGGCGTATTTTTTTCTACTGTTTTAGTTTTTTTATCCTGATCTTTTGCTTTTACCGCAACTGTTTTTTTAGCTGTGTCAAGTTTTTTATTTTTTTCTAATTTTTCTTTTCTTTGTTTGCGTAAAATTTCCAGTGTTGATAATTTTTTCTCGTTTTTATTGGTATTAGACTTTGGGCTTGCCATAATAAAAATTCCTTACAAAACATATAAAGCTATAAAAAAGGCGGCGGATTTTATTTTTACAAATCGAAAAGTCAATAAAAATAAGGAAAAAATTAAGAAAAATACCGTCGATTTCCGCCGCAAATTTGACGATTTTTTTCATCCGTCAGACAAATTTATACATTTTTAAGCAGTAATTTGTCCGACATTGCACGATTTTTTTCTACATATTTATTTGCAATTTGCTCTTTACAATGCCGCGCTTTTGTTGTATGCAAATTAAATGCTTAAAAATTCAAAGGAAAAATTTAAGTTTATGAGCTCTCTTACATTTCAAGATATGGTTTTTCAGCTCCAAACCTTCTGGGCAAAACAAGGCTGTGCTTTGATGCAGCCCTATGATTTAGAAGTCGGTGCGGGAACTTTCCACGAATCAACCTTTCTGCGTTCGCTCGGTCCAGAGCCTTGGAATGCCGCTTATGTGCAAGCTTCTCGCCGTCCGACTGACGGTCGTTACGGTGAAAATCCCAACCGTCTGCAACGCTACTATCAATTTCAAGTGGTGATGAAACCCTCACCAGAACACTTTCAAGATTTGTATTTACAGTCAATGTTTGCAATCGGTATCGACCCTGCCGAGCAAGATATTCGTTTTGTAGAAGATAACTGGGAATCACCGACGCTTGGAGCTTGGGGCTTGGGCTGGGAAGTTTGGGTAAATGGAATGGAAATTTCGCAATTTACTTATTTCCAGCAAGTTGGCGGTTTGGAATGCAAGCCTGTTATGGGTGAGCTGACTTACGGTCTAGAACGGATTGCGATGTATTTGCAGAATAAAAATTCAGTCTATGACTTGATTTGGGCGGAAACCAAAAACGGCGTTTTAACTTACGGCGATGTACATCAGCAAAATGAGCGGGAGCAGTCGGCTTATAACTTTGAATTTGCCGATATTGACAATTTATTTACGCAGTTTGATATGGCGGAAAAGCAAGCGATTTTCCTCTGTGAAAAAGAACTGCCGCTTGCCGCTTATGAGCAAGTTTTGAAAGCCTCGCATTTGTTTAATTTACTCGACGCGCGGCGTGCAATTTCGGTTACCGAACGGCAACGATTTATTTTGCGCGTGCGCACGATTGCTAAAAAAACCGCTGAAAGCTATTACCAAGCCCGTGAAAAAGCTGGCTTTCCGCTTTGTAAAAAATCCGCCTAAATCCAGAGGACTCGAATGACTAAAACTACTCTTTTAATTGAAATCGGCGTTGAAGAATTGCCGACCAAAGCAGTCTGTGATTTAACTCACGCAGGACGCGATTTATGGGCGAACATTTTTGCGGAACGGGGATTTTCTTTCGAGCAACAAAGTTGTTTTGGCTCGCCTCGACGCTTGGCTTGGCGGTTTCACGATATTGATTTAGCTTCCAAAACACGGCTGTCCAGCAGAAAAGGACCAAATATCAAAGCTGCCAAAGATAAGAACGGTAACTGGACCAAAGCCGCTTTGGGATTTGCCGCATCTTGCGGAGTTGAAGTCGAAAAATTAGCGGTAAGCAAAACGGATAAAGGTGAATTTTTAAGTTATGAATTTGAAGAAGGCGGAGAAAGCTTGCGTGCGGTTCTGCCAGAGCTTTTCCGTGAAGTTATTGCCAAATTGCCAATTGCCAAAAGAATGCGCTGGGCGGATTTTTCCGAAAGCTTTGTCCGTCCTGTAAATTCCTTGGTAGTCCTTGCCAACGGTGAAATTTGGAATGAAACGGAATTTTTCGGCGTGCGCGCAAGCAATATTTCCCAAGGTCATCGCACGCATTGTCCGTCGATCAAAATTCAAAATGCACTCACTTATGAAGACGATTTACGCAGCGCCTTTGTGATTGCTTCTTGGCGTGAGCGGCGCAAAATCATCGCCCAAGATGTTGCAAGAGTTGCAGAAAGTTTAGGCGGCAGTGCAATTTTGAATGAAGATTTGCTCGATGAAGTCGCCTCCATCACCGAATTTCCCGTTGCCATTGCGGGTAATTTCGAAGAAAAATATCTCTCTGTGCCGCAGGAAGTGCTAATTACCACAATGCAGGACAATCAAAAAACCTTTGCGGTAGTTGATACGCAAGGAAAACTTCTGCCGCATTTCATTGCGGTTGCGAATTTGCAATCGACTAATCCAGAAAGCGTGGCGGCTGGAAATGAACGGGTAATCCGTCCCCGTTTTGCCGATGCGGAATTCTTCTGGCAGCAGGATTTGAAGCATAAATTGGAAGATTTTTTACCTGGCTTGGAAAAAGTTGTTTATCAGGAAAAACTCGGTTCAATTGCGGATAAATCACGGCGAGTTGGAAAAATCGCGGAATTTATTGCCGCCAAAATCGGCGCGGACAAGGAAATGGTTCAAAAAGCCGCAAAACTTGCTAAATGCGATTTGCAATCGGAAATGGTTATGGAATTTCCCGAATTGCAGGGCGTGATGGGGCGGCATTACGCATTAGCGCAAAATTTGGATAGCGAAATCGCCGCGGCAATCGAAGAGCAATATTTACCGCTCGGTTCAGGCGGAAAATTGCCCCAAACTCTGACTGGAACGGTAATTTCGCTTGCGGAAAAATTAGACACGCTCGTCGGCGGATTTTTTATCGGTGCAAAACCAACTGGCAGCAAAGATCCGTATGCTTTGCGCCGTCAGGCTATCGGTTTAATCCGCATCATTTTGGAGAAAAATCTCAATTTACCGCTTACCGAAATAATTACTAAATCCGCCGAAAACCTTGCGGCAGAAGCAAATATTGCTGAAGTTCGTGAATATATTTTGGAAAGACTAGAAGCTTTTTACCGTGAAAAATCAATCGACGGCGGGGTTTATCGCGCGGTGCGTGCGGCAAATTGCGACGATTTGTGCGATTTCGATGCCAGAGTTAATTCGCTACAAAAATTCCTCGCTAATCCAGAAGCTGCAAGCTTGCTCGCTAGCGCAAAACGCATTCGCAATATCTTGAAGAAAAACGGCGAAAAACAACTTGCGGTAAATGCTGAAAAATTCACGGAAAGCGCGGAGAAAAATCTCTGGCAAAACTGGCAAGAAATTGCAAGTGAAATTCAAAAATCGGCGACGAATAAGGATTATTTCACTGCGCTGGAAAAATTTAGCGGTATTTCAACTGCGCTGGAAGCATTTTTTAACGATGTGATGGTCATCGCCGAAGATTTGGATTTACGGCAAAATCGCCTCGCAATGCTTTCGGAAATTCAAAAAACCTGCTCCCAAATCGCTGATTTATCCGAAGCGGAAGTGTTGTAAATAAAAGTAAAAACCTCCCCTTTTTGGGGAGATTTTTTTAGGAGATACAAATGAAAAAACTGCTTTATTTATTGCTTTTTAGTTTTATTTACATCAATTACAGCTTCGCTTATGAAATCGAAGAAGCGAAATGGAAAGAGGCAGTAAAAAGAGTTCTGTTCGTTTTCAATGCCAATTACGGCTCAACCGATATCGAAGAATTGCTACAACAATTGAATAAATATGAGCTTGGAAAAAATGTTTTTTATTTGGGCAGCGACAAAGAAGACAACACAAATTGCACGGATGATGATTATGGTTGTGTTGAGTTGTTTATGGTCATTACTCCTACCTATGTCTCTATAGGAAACAATGTCCCATGGAGTGATGTTGTTCTATCTTTTTCTTCTAATAAATCCCGTCTTGTTTTATGGGAGGAAAAAGAATTCTTTAGAGATGTAGAAAAAGTTGGAACATTCGGAACATGGCTGTCGACTTTAAGTGAAATTAAACAAAATAAATCTGCACCGTATTCTGAATTTTTATTTATAACTTTTGACCCAGACCCAGCCAAAGACGAAGATTCTATGCCTAATGTGAGATCACTGAAATGTCAACAAAATTTCCGCTTCTACCCAAATGATTTAAAAATGCAAGCAATTGATAAAAAAAAATGTGTTGGAAAAGCTTGAACAGGATGGTTTCTGAAGGGTCGAATTTGTCGAAATAGCAGATCATAATGAGTTACCGAGCACTAACACCTCAAACAACACCACACAGTATCAATTAACAGAAGAACAAAAACAAGCTGCTCTTGAAGCTCAAAGGCAAGCTGATGCTATAGATTCGGAAAAGTTTGTAAATGACCCGTTATATAAAGAGTTAATGAATCCAACCAGAGGTGTAACCTCCGAAGAGGAATCATCTTCTAGGAAATACAGTCGCTCTAATTCATATAAAACTCGATTTACCGACTATAAAAATAATTTGCGATGTGCATAAATGAACATTCAAACCGATTGTCTTTTTCCTGAAATCGTTAGTCTGCAAGAAGACGCGACGGATAAATCCTCGCTGTTGCGGCTTGCCAAGATTTATTTCAGAGAGCTTAAAAATGCGCAATTTAAGGCAATAGAAGAGGCTCAAAGCCGCGGTTTTAATGCTGATTTATGGCTTACGCATAACTGCCGTCAAATTGATTTTCTGCTGGCATATTTATTTCAAAACAACGGTATAAATCTTGCAAACTGTGTGCTACTTGCGGTTGGCGGTTACGGTCGCGGTGAATTATTCCCCCGTTCAGATATTGATTTCTGCGTGCTTTGCCGCGATCAGCGCGCTCTTTATCAGGAAAAAGAGGCAATTTCTAAGTTTCTCTACGACGCTTGGCATCTCAACTTAAACATCTCACCATCAATCCGTTCGCTCGACACAATTTACGAGGAGGCGAAAGCAGATTTTGATCTTCTCACCAGCTTGGTGGAAGCGCGCTATTTAGCGGGAGAGAGAGCAATACAGGAACAACTCGATTTCAAAAACCCATCTCTACCAAGTCCAAAGGATTTTTTACAGGCGAAAATCAAGGAGCAGCGCGCACGAGATGAAAAACAAAATCGCGTCGGTAGCCTCGAACCAGATATCAAAAACGATCCAGGCACCTTGCGCGATATTCAGATGATTAACTGGATTTACCGTTATTGCTTACACCCGAAAGAGCATCTGTGGAATTTGCAAGGCTTACTCACAGCGCGTGAAAACCGCGCCCTCGCCCACTCTGCCAAAATTTTGCGGCAAATTCGTTTTATTCTGCACCTCCTCCCGCAAGCGCAAAAAGACTGTTTAACTTTCGAGGCACAGAAAAAAATCGCCGAATTTCTCGGCTTTCGCGACGGTAAAAATAATCTTGCGGTAGAGCGGTTTATGCGGCGGTTTTACCTCTCAACTTTGCGGGCACGACGCTTAAATCGGCTGGCAATCAAATTGATTGAAGCAAGAATTTCCGATGAGCAGCAAGTTGAAATGCTCGATCAAAATTTCATTATTTCTAACCAACGCCTTGCCATAAAAAAGCCCGCAATACTTCTCCAACAACCCGAACTCATCTGGAAAATTTTTCTGCATTTGCTAAATCGTCCCGATATTGACAGCGTTTCCGCGCAACTTGCTCGCCAACTTCGCGCCCTACCCGAGCATTTTTTTCAGCAAAAATCTAGTCATAAAGCCGAAATTGACCGCCTTTTTCTGCAAATTTTTAATCACCCAGGCGACATCGCACGGCAGCTGCGCAGAATGCACCGTTATGGGCTTTTAGGCCGCTACATTCCTGCTTTTCGAGGCATCATCGGCAGAATGCAATACGACCTTTTTCACGAATATACCGTCGATCAGCACAGTCTGCATCTCGCATTTTTTTTCGATTATTTCAAGCGTCCCTGCCCTGAATATCCGCAAGCCGAAGAAATTATGAGCCGCCTTGCCAATCCTGCTCTGCTCTACATTGCGGGTATTTTTCACGATATCGGTAAAGGTCGCGGCACGGATCACAGCATTGAAGGAGCAAAAATTGTCCGTGAATTTGCTCGTCAAAATCTCGCGCTCAAAGCAAAAGAACAAGATTTGCTGGAATTTTTAGTCCGCGAACATCTTTTACTTTCCGATACGGCACAAAAACAAGACATCAGTAATTTGCAGGTTATCGGAGATTTTGTCCGTAAAATTCCCGATAGGGAATATTTAGACTATCTTTATCTTCTAACTCTTGCCGATATTTCCGCGACAAATTCCAAATTATGGAATTCTTGGCGCGCGCAATTGCTCAATAATCTTTACCGCCAAGCAAGTGATTTATTAAAACCGCCAGGTCATTCTTTGCGCAATGTTTCTACCCTTAAACAACAAGCCTTATTATCAATTCCGCAAAATTTATATTTAGAGGTAAAAAAACTCTGGTCGCAATTGCCAAATAATTTTTTTAGCGATGAAAAGCAAGAAAATATCATCAAAAAAACTCTATTCTTAATTGACAAAAGCTATCAAGTATGCAAATTAACTTTACTTGAAAGCAAGCCAGCAAAGATTTTTGCCTTTTCGGATAAATATTCATCAACCGCATTTTTTTCGCAAATCACACATTATTTAGAAAAAAATAACTTAAATATTACCGAGGCAAGAATCCATCAAATTAGGGATAAGAGTGCAATTAGAACCTTTCAAGAGTATTCTCTGTTATTAGACCCCCCACCTGAACAAGCCTTAATTGAGGAAATTGAATTAAAAATCAGACAGGAGAATAACAAACTTATTTTTCCGAAAATTCTTGACAACAGAACTCAACATTTCAACCGCGATTGCAAGGTAAATATCAGCAATAATTATGGAGAGAATAATTCCTTATTAGGAGTATTTTGTCCCGATAAAAAAGGATTACTTTCGCTAATCAGTAGAGTTTTTTTACAAGAAGAACTAGAACTAAAAACCGCAAAGATAGCAACTTATGGCGAAAAAGTGGAAGATTATTTCTATGTTCGTAAAAATAATCTACCACTTGACAAAAAAGAAGCGGAAGAATTTTCAGAAAAACTGCAAAATATCTTAACCGCTTATATTCAAAATCAGGACTAGTGATTATATTTGTATAGTCGTTTCAGTTCAAAATAAGACAAGGCAGCGAGCCGAAGACAGTATAAAAATACGGCGAGGCGAAGCTAACACAGTATTATTTTGAAATGGAACGACTATAATACAGTTTTAACTTCTAAATCGCTTAATTTTTCTCTACCTGATAAGCCATTTAATTCCATTAGAAAAATCGCTAATTCAGCTTTAATTTGATGCTTATTAACCAACTCTAAACAGGCTGAAATAGTCCCTCCAGTTGCTAATACATCATCAATAAACACAATCTCTTTTTGGCTTTTTTGAATATTATTTAAGTCCTCTTGATGCACTTCTAATATATTCTTGCCGTATTCCAAACCGTAACTAATTTCAAGGGTTTTGCGCGGTAATTTCCCTTTTTTACGGAACAACAAGAGCGGACAATTCGCTTTTGTTGCAACGGCAGAAGCAAAAATAAAACCGCGTGCTTCAACTCCTGCGATAACCGTATTTTTAATATCATCAACGCTTTCGCTTAAAAGCTTATACATCGCATCAATTGCGCTTGAAAAATAATCCGCATCTAATAATAATGGCGTAATATCCCGAAACATTATTCCCTCTTGCGGATAATTCGGCACGGTTACAATTTTGTCCAGTAAGTTTTTCATACAAGCTTCCTAAATATAAATAAATGTAAATAAATTAAATTTTTATCAACTCTCTTCCGTCTAATTTATGCAGAAAAGAAAAGATAAAAGAGCTGAAAATTTCCATAATTCCTAAAACTAAAAATGAATAATGAAAGCAATTGAGTGCGGTTAAATTTTCAAATGAACGGAAAAAATTCAAAAAAATAGCCGCAATCGCCACACTAAAGGTAACCGCCAATTGCTGATTTACCACGACTAAATTCGTCCCCGGTGCAGTTTGATGCGATCGAAGACGCGATAAAGTTATTGTATTCATCGCCAAAAACTGCATAGAGTGCAAAATTCCTAAAATAAATGTCAGAAAAAATATTAAAATAGTAGGAAAATTTAACGGCAACAGTCCAAAAAATATTATAAATAAACCAATCAATCTGGTATTCCAAATCAGCAAACTACGGTAGCCTATTTTCTGCAAAATTTTCTGCGCAAACATCTTGGCAAATAGGTTTCCTAGTGCTAAAAATAACAGCACATTTCCCGACTGCGACGGTGAGAAATTAAAGACCAGCTGCAGCATTAGAGGCAATAAAAACGGAACGGCTGACATTGAAATTCTGGCGAACAAATTACCGATTAAACCAATACGATAAGAACGAATTTGTAATAAATTTATCGGAAATAAAGCATCGGGATATAAATAAGAATGCCGCCAATAGAAAATAAAAAACGAGATTCCAACTGTAAAAATAATTGCCGCATAAATTATTCTTTCTGGTCGCACAGCAATTTCAGCAGAAAGGGTTAAAAACAAAACCGAAAGAGAGAAAAATACAAAACCGAGTTTATCCAAAGAGGGTAATTTTTCCGCGAGAAAATTCGGCATTATCTTACAAGCCGCAATTATTCCAACTATTCCGAACGGTAAATTAACTAAAAATATCCACTGCCAAGAAGCATATTCACATAAATATCCACCAATAACAGGCCCTAAAATTGGACCTAACAGTGCAGGAATAACCACCAAGTTTAGCTTATCTAATAATTCCTGTTTGCTATATGCTCGAAGTAAAACTAATCTTTGGATTGGTAAAAGCATCGCTCCTCCCAATCCCTGAATTATCCGCGAGCAGATAAGCAAGCTCAAACTGCTTGATAGAGCGCACAATAAGGAACCAAGAGTAAAGAAAAATAAGGAGAATATAAACAATTTTCGCGTACCAAATCTATCTGATAAATATCCAGATAAAGGCATAATTAAAGCCATTGTCAGCGAGTAAGAAATTATCACCATTTGCATTCGAAGCGGTGAAACAGATAAATCTTTGGCAATTGATGGTAATGCCGTATTCAAAATAGTAGCATCAAGCATTTGCATAAAGCCAGCAGATGCTAATAATAAAGGCAAAAATCGCGAAATTTTTATCTTATTTTCCATCAAAACACCGCAAAAAATTAAAGCGAAGAGTTTATTTTTAATTGTTTTTTACACGGTAGGAATTAAATTCACCGCTTTGTTCAGCAAAATTTAATAAATCAAATCCAAGTTGATTATTTTCTTCGAAAGAAATCACTCCAAAACCTCCCTCATCGTGCGGATAAATTGCCACTCTTGATGCAGAATTTATAAGAAAACAAGGACCATTTATCCGCCAAAGAATTAAATCTAAATACATTTCCAAAAAACGCAAAAAATCATCAGCATTGAAAGATATTTGCAATAATTCGACAGGAAATTTAATCAAACCTTCTTTATATTTGGCAAATTGCTCACAAATTTCCCCTTCTGCTTTTCGTAACAAACCATTTTCCAGAAAATATTTGATACTATCTTGATGTTTTTTTACTACTCTTTCAGTGTATTTTGATTGAATTTTATGCTCATAAAAATACAAAACACAGGAGAGCATAAAAAAATTTTTCATATCTGAAAAATAATCTTGCAATATTAGATAAGCCTTCTTTGAAATTGCACTGTCTTGAAGATTTTTCGCTGCAAAAAATCCCTGCCAATACTTACTTGCACTGTAAGAATTGAAGTTTATGTATTCCAAAGAAATAATATAATTACGGTTCATGCTTAATTACCTTACCAGCTGATGTAACCGTAGTTTTAGCGTTTCGCGCGGGGTATTTTCCTCCCCCCCCCCTTTTGCTCTTCCGATATAACTGTTTGCGGTTGAAATTGCTATTCTTGTAGCTATTTCAGGTTGTTTTTCACTTACTTCTTGTTTTTCAATCGGATTGCAAAGAGTTTTTATTAGTTCTTCTTGTTCTTTTCTTTTTTGCAGAATTTCCGAATAATTTAGTTCTCTTAATTGATTAGCTTCTTTAATATAAATTGCTTTTGATATATCAAGTAATTTTTTCTGGTTATTTTTGGCTTGTTCGCATCTTTCTAAACGGCTGATTATTTGTGAATTATTGTCGTTTTCTGCAAATGAGAAGTTAATAAAGAGTAAGAAAAATAAAGTAAAGATAAGCTTTTTGGTCATATTGTTTTCCAGTTTTAGAAAATTCTTCAATTTAATAATTACGGCAAAAGCGCAAGTTGCATCAGTCCCGTATTTTCAGGAAGACCAAACATCAGATTTAAGTTTTGAATAGCCTGACCTGCCGCGCCTTTAACCAAATTATCTTCCACCGCACTCACAATCAAAGTTCTTTTATCAGGACTGCGATGCAAGGAAATATGCACAAAATTGCTACCGCGCACCGAGCGAGTTTCCGCCGTCTCACCAAGCGGCAGAACAATCACAAATTCTTCGTTTTTATATCGCTCTTCATAAAGAGAAAAAATCTCGACATCAGAAATTTCTTTATTTTTCAACACCATATAAAGTGTTGCTTCAATCCCACGAATAATCGGCAGAAGATGCGGCACGAAATTCAGGCTAATTTTTTCCCCTGCAAAATTTGACAATTCCTGCTCAATTTCCACCTGATGCCGATGCCCAGATGCTCCGTAAGCCTTAAAACTCTCACCCGTCTCGGCAAATAAATTCGCGACTTTCGCACCGCGACCCGCTCCTGAAATTCCCGATTTCACATCGGCAATCAGGGGAAAAGTTTCCACAATTGCATTTTGCAAAGCAGGCAACATTCCGAGCTGCACCGCGGTCGGATAGCAACCAGGATTGGCTATCAAGCGAGCTTTTTTTATCTCTTCGCGGTGCGTTTCTGGCAAACCATAAACCGCCTCGGTTAAAAGTTCTGGCGCGCTATGTTCAATTGCATACCAATTTTGAAATTCGTGGAGATTTTTAATCCGAAAATCCGCCGACAAGTCAATGATTTTTACGCCTTTATCCAGCAATTCTTTTGCTTTTTGCATACAAACACCGTGCGGAGTAGCAAAAAACAGCGCATCACATTTTTCTAGCTCTTCACTTGCAAGATCCGAAAAGCGCAAATCCGTTTGACCGCGCAAATTAGGAAATAGTTCGGCAATTTCTTTACCGACTTCACTGCGCGCGGTTATGCAAGCAATTTCTACTTCTGGGTGGCGCAAAAGTAAGCGGACAAGTTCTGCGCCCGTATATCCCGTTGCACCAACAATTCCGACTTTTATCATTTTTCAATCTCCAAAATAAAAGCCTGCCGCAGACGACAGGCTTTTTTCGTAAAAAATAAATTTATTTAGCTTGCAGTTCTTCTTGCACGGCAAGAGCCAACTTCGCCGCTTGTTCCTGCAAAATTTCAAAAGGAACGGCTTGTGAGGCGTGTTTGGCAAGTTCCTTATTTTTGTAGGCTGGAATCAAATGCTGGTGATAGTAAAAAACGCTCTGCCCTGCTGCTTCACCGTTAAATTGCGCAATACGGATACCGTCTGGATTAAACACTTTCCGTTGGGCGCGCGCCAAAATTTTGCTGAATTTAGCAATCGCGGCAAGGCTCTCTGACGGCATATCGAAAATATCGGCTGCACCGCTTTTCGCGATGATTAAGGCGTGTCCGACAGATTGCGGAAACGCGTCCATAAAAGCAAAAATTGCTTCATCTTCATAGATTTTTGCCGCTGGAATTTCACCAGCAAGAATTTTGTGAAATATGGTCATATTGGTTTTCCTTGTTACTTAAATTAGTGTTGTCCGCCTTGGAAAAATTAGGCTTATCAATACCGCAGGCGCATTTTGGAAAATTTCTCTGAAATTTCGGCAAATTCCCGTTCCGACAAGCGATATTTACCGTCCAAACGGATTGTGCCGATGAGTGCAGGATTTTCCGTCTCCACTTGAAAATCAATCACAACTTCCGCAGTCGCCAAATCAGCGAGATTTTGGCGTTCTTCGCGAATGCGGAATTTTTTCAGAAGTTCTAAATCTTCTTTTTTTACATCGCGGTCGGCAATTTCAATTGCAATACCGCGCAATCTCGATAAGCGTTCCTCTTCAAACAAGCTAATTTTTTGCACATCTAACGACCATTCCAGACGGTAAAAATCGTATCTAGCATTGCATTCCAAAAGCACGATGTTGTCGGTTTGGAGATTGTGTTCCCATTTATCGAATGCAAATCCTGATAAGCGAAGTTCCAACCGCGCGCTTCTATCTTCCAGCGTAAAAAATCCGACTTTCGCGTCTTCACCTTTTTTGTTTTTGAAGACTTTTTTACGGCATTCGGAAATCAAACCGCCGCAAAGCACGGGGATTTTTTCGCTGCGATTTTCTGGCGGTTTCAATCCCGCGAGCCATTCGGCAATATCCGCAAGATTTCTTTTGCAGATTTTTTTCAAATCAACGGCGACTTCATTTATCGGATGGTCGGTTAAGAACATTCCGAGAGCTTTTTTCTCTTCGTTTAATTTTTCTTTGCGCGTCCAAGCTTTGGATAAATCGAGTTGAATTATTTCTTCGGCGGATTCGCTTTCATTCAAAATTCCGCCGAAAAGATCGCTTTGGGATGATTTTTTCTGTTCGTGATGCGCAGCGGCGATTTTTACCGTCTGCGGCAAGGCATTCATCAACGCACCGCGGTTCGGTTCAATTGAATCGAAAGCACCAGCACAGATGAGCATTTCCAAAATATTTTTATTGATTTCTTTGATATTCACACGGCGGCATAAATCCAAAAGCGATTTGTATTGCCCGTTTTTTTCCCGTTCCGTGAGCAGAAGCTTTACTGGACCTTCACCGACACCTTTTATCGCTCCCAGACCGTAAAGCACGGTTTTTGCATCAGGCGCGCTAAAACGGTATTCAGAACGGTTAATGTCAGGCGGAATGACATTTAGCCCAATCTCAAAGCATTCACCGACCATCGGCACGGTTTTTTCGGTTTTATCCATATCGGAAGTCAAAACCGCAGCCATAAATTCGGCGGGATAGTGGCATTTAAGCCAAGCGGTTTGATAGGAAAGTAAGGCGTAAGCGGCGGAGTGCGATTTATTGAAACCGTATTCGGCAAACTTCGCCATCAAATCGAAAATATCGTTGGCAAGCTTGGCATCCACGCTGTTTTCCACCGCACCTTTGACAAATATCGATTTCTGCTGTGCCATTACCTCAGGCTTTTTCTTACCCATCGCACGGCGTAGCAAATCCGCACCGCCGAGGGAATATTTCGCCAAAACTTGCGCAATCTGCATAACTTGTTCCTGATACACAATTACGCCGTAAGTATTGGACAGCACGGGCTCGAGCGCAGGATGTGGATAGGAAACTTCCGCCTTACCGTGTTTGCGATTGATGAAATCATCAACCATTCCAGACCCCAAAGGACCAGGACGGAAAAGCGCAACCAGCGCGATGATGTCTTCGAAAGTGTCGGGTTGGAGTTTTTTAATCAGATTTTTCATTCCCGAACTTTCCAGCTGAAACACCGCCGAAGTTTGCGCCGATTGCAAAAGTGCGAAAGTTGCGCCGTCGCCTGCTGGAATTTCCGCCGCCGTAATTTCAGGTAAGTTTTCCGCCCTGCGTCTCTGGTTAATCATTTGCAAAGCCCAGTCGATAACGGTGAGTGTGCGTAGTCCCAGAAAGTCGAATTTCACCAAACCGACGGCTTCGATGTCATCTTTATCAAACTGCGTAACCAGCGGTGCGCCCGCATCTTCACAGTAAATCGCGGAAAAATCCGTTAGTTTTGTCGGTGCAATCACCACACCGCCCGCGTGCTTGCCTACCGAACGAGTTAAACCTTCTAGCGGCAAAGCACTATCAATCAAACGCCGAACATCTGCATTTCTTTCATATTCATTTACTAGTTCTGGCGAGGCAAATTCAGGATTTTCTTTGGCTTTATCCGTGCGAATTAGCGCATCTTCCAAGGTTACACCGAGAGTTTTCGGAACTAATTTGGAAATACGGTCGCATTCGGGAAATGGAATACCGAGAACTCGTCCGACATCACGAATTACCGCCTTCGCTCCCATCGTGCCGTGAGTTGCAATCTGCGAAACCTTCTCTAAACCGTATTTTTCTGCGACATAACGGATAACCAAATCCCGTTTATCCATACAAAAATCGACATCAAAATCGGGCATCGAAACCCGTTCTGGATTGAGAAATCGCTCGAAAAGTAAGTCATAAAGCAAAGGGTCAAGGTCGGTGATTTTTATGCAATAAGCAACCAAGGAACCCGCACCAGAACCACGACCAGGACCGACTGGCACAGCGTTATCCTTCGCCCAACGGATGAAATCCGCCACAATCAAAAAATAACCTGGAAATTTCATCTGAATAATCACTTCCAGCTCTCGTTCTAATCTCGCCGAATATTCAGGATATTTCTGCTCGCGCACGGTTTCATCTGGATAAAGAAATTCCAAACGCTCCCGCAAACCGTCTCGGGCAAGCTCGCGCAAATAATCATCAATCGAAATACCGTCTGGCAGCGGAAATTCAGGCAGAAAATTTTTCCCCAAAGTGAGCTCAACATTGCACATCTTGGCTATCGCTTCGGAATTGTTAAGCAGTTCAGGGGAATCTAAAAATACCGCTTGCATCTCGTCTTGCGCACGCAAACGGTGATTTTGACTGTAATTGTGCGGACGCTCTTCGTCCTCCAAAATCCAAGAATTTGAAATCGAACAGCGAATTTCGTGCAGACGGTAATCCTCTTCACGCAGAAAACAAGCGGGATTGGCGGCGGTTGCTAAAAATCCATCTTGGGCAAGCTCTTGGGCGAATTTTTCATATTCAACTTCCGCATCCGTCCCTGTTAAACGGTTAATTTGTAGATAAAAATCAGCACCGAAAACTCCGCGATAAAAATCCGCCGCCTTACGCGCCGCATCTTTGTCCTGACGGGCAAGATGAGCCGCAATTTCTCCTTCCAATCCTGCCGATAAAGCAATAATTCCCGCGCATTGTTCGGCAGTAAAACGGGATTTTTCTACCGCAATTTCCTCACCGCGACGGTCTTTTTCATAGGCATAGGAAATAAGTTCATTGATGTGTTTTAAGCCCGTATTGTTTTTGGCAAGCAAAATAATTTGCTGGCAGCCGATTTCGCTTCTTACGGTTAAATCGACTCCTAAAACTGGTTTAATTCCTGCTTTTCTGGCAGCTTTATAGAACTTTAATAATCCGTAGGAGTTATTTCTATCGGTTAAGGCAATGCTTTCTAAATTGGCAGATTTAGCGTAATTAACTATGTCATCAATAAGCAAAATGCTATCAATCAGTGAATATTCACTATGCACTTGTAATGGAATAAAAGACATCTGTATGCTTTCCGTGTAAGGATTAAATAAACTTTATTTACTAAAAATTTTATTGACATTTGCTGACTATCTTTATGTATTAAAATTGTGCTACCGCCAGCTAGAAAAATAAAAGAATAATTATTGAATTGAGAACTTCACTCGCGGTCAAAGTCAAAAAAAATCAACACATATTTGTTATTTAAGAACTACCGTTCTTTATTTTTTTAACACTCTAAACAGGGAAAAATATAATGGAAAACAACTTTGAAAATAACCTAAATAGCATTGAAAATAAACTTGAAGAAAACAACTTAAACAAACAAACAAACGAAAATTCGCAAGAAAATCAAACAAATAATACAAGCGAAGACTTAAAAACATTTCAATCATTTAATGAATTAAATCTCGAAGAAAGTATTAAATACGGAATTGAGGCTGCTGGCTTTACAAAACCGACCCCTATTCAAGAAAAAACTCTACCCTTAACTCTCGCTGGCTACGATGTTATGGGAATTGCACAAACAGGAACAGGTAAAACGGCAGCTTTTTTAATATCTCTTTTGCAATATTTAATGGTCAATCCCGTTCATCCCAAAGCAAAAGGTTCTTGGGCAATTGTTTTAGCTCCCACCCGCGAACTCGCCGTTCAAATTAAAAAAGACTTAAATCAACTCGGCAAATGGACAGGTTTAACATCACTTGCGGTTTATGGTGGAACTTCAATTGAACAGCAAAAACAACTATTCTCTTCCGCTAATATCGACATAATTATCGGCACTCCTGGACGGATTATCGACCTTTATAAACAGAAAGTTTTCCACTTAAAAAATATCGAAGTAGTTGTATTAGATGAAGCTGACCGTATGTTCGATTTGGGCTTTATCGACGATGTCCGTTATTTGCTCAAGCAAATGCCAGCAGCGGATGAACGCTTAAATTTACTCTTTTCCGCAACTATGCCGCAAAGAGTTAAAGAACTCGCTTATGAACACTTCAACGCACCAAAAACCGTCGGAGTTGAAGCTAGCACTCCCACCGCTCAAAATATTACCGAAGAGTTATATCACACCGCCAAACACGAAAAAACTCCTCTTCTCCTCGGACTTTTGCAGCAGGAAAACATTAGCCGCGCAATAGTTTTCTTAAATACCAAAAGAGATTTGGAACGATTGTCCGCAGTGCTCAACGCTAACGGCTGTAAAAATTCCGCAATTTACGGCGATATCGCGCAAAGAAAACGCGAGCAAGTGCTCAAAAATTTCCAAGACGGTAAGGTAAAAATTCTCTTGGCTACTGATGTTGCCGCTCGCGGAATTCATATTCCTGATGTCAGCCATGTGTTTAATTACGACTTACCGCAAACCGCCGAAGATTATGTTCATCGCATTGGGCGCACCGCAAGAGCTGGCGCAAGCGGCAAGGCAATCAGTTTTGCCGATGAGGAATATGTTTATTCTCTGCCCGAAATCGAGCATTACATCGGGCGCAAAATCCCCGTGATTAGCATTAAAGAAGAACTGCTCGCCGATTTGCTACCGCTATCCGATGCGGAATTAAAAGAATTCGAGAGCTCAAAAAATAACCGACAAAAACCGCAAACAGAAACTAATTGGAATACCGAAGCAAATAATTACAACAATTCGATATTTGCAAATGATGCGGAAAAAACACGGAAAAATAATTCCCAGCAAAACAAATATCCTCGCGCTAAAAAACCGCACTCTTTACGGCAAAATGAGAATATAAATCTAGACAATATTCCGCCATTTTCCAGCTATGAAAATAACTTCGCAGGAGTAAATATTCCTTATGAAAACAATCAAGATTTTGCTAATTCTTATAACCCACAGGAATTTAATCAACAGCTAAACCAGAACTTTAATCAGCAGGAATTTGACGGTGAATTCTCTGACAATTATCCCGCCCAAGATTTTTACAATCACAGCTATGACATAAACGCGATAGAAAACAATGCCGCTAGTTTCAATAACAGCGATTATCAAAACTTCGAGCAGCAAAATTTTGCCCTACACGACAATAATTTCAGCAATGAAATTGCGCCTACAACACAAGAAGTGAATTTTTCTAATAATGATTTTGGCAATCAAAACTTCGAAACCGCGCAATACACAAGAAATTCGTTTAGCAGAAATAATTTCACTAATCCGAATTACACTCTTCGACCAAAAAATACTAACCGTTTCTATCAAAATCCTAATAATCGTCGCAAACTTACTGGTAATAAATTCCGCCGTATTGTTCGTAAGAATAATAATTCTGGTGGCTTTTAATATAAATTCGATTAAATATATAGCGGCAGCAAAGCCGCTATAGTCGTTTCAATTCAAAATAAGACAAGGCGGCGAGCCGAAGACAGTATGCGGAATACGGCGAGGCGAAGCCAACGCAGTATTATTTTGAAGTGGAACGACTATATTTTTTATTCATAAAAAAATCTACTAATTTTTCAAGGATTTAATAATGAAAAAAAGAGTTCTGACAGGAATAAATACCACGGGAATTCCGCATCTCGGCAATTATGCAGGAGCAATTAAACCAGCCATCGAAGCGACCAAAACCAACGAAGGCGAAAATTTTCTTTTTCTTGCCAATTTGCACGCCTTAATCAAATGCTCCGACCCGACTGAAATTCGCCGTTCATCACTCGCTGTTGCCGCGACTTGGCTTGCTTGCGGATTAGATACCGAAAACACCGTGTTTTACCGTCAATCCGATATTCCAGAAATCCCGATTTTGAACTGGATTTTTAATTGCGTTTGCGCCAAAGGCTTGATGAACCGCGCGCACGCCTATAAAGCTGCCGTCGATGTGAATGTCGATGAGGAAAATAACGACCCCGATTACGGCATTTCGATGGGATTATTCTGCTATCCCGTGCTGATGGCTGCCGATATTTTGATGTTTAATGCAAGCGAAGTCCCTGTAGGACGCGATCAAATCCAGCATTTGGAAATGGCTCGCGATATTGCCGCAAGATTTAATCACCGTTACCGTGAATTATTCGTAATGCCAGAGGCGAAAATCGAAGAAAAAGTCGCCACTCTCGTCGGCACAGACGGTCGCAAAATGAGTAAAAGTTACGGCAACACAATTCCGCTCTTTGCGCCAGAAAAGCAACTTCGCAAAGCAATTATGCGCATCGTTACAAATTCACAAGCACCAGAAGAGCCGAAAAATCCCGATGATTCCTCAATTTTTGCTATTTATCAAGCATTCGCCAGCGAAGAAGAAACCGCCGAAATGCGCACTCGATACGAAGAAGGCATCGCCTGGGGAGATGCAAAGCAAGCACTATTCGAACGGATAAATAAGGAAATTGCTGAACCGCGCGAAAAATATTCAGAACTCATCGAAAAACCCGCTCAAATCGAAGAAATTCTGCAAGCAGGAGCAGAAAAAGCGCGCAGTTTCAGCCGACCGTTTTTGGCAGAAGTACTCGATGCTGTGGGAATTTCTTCTTTGGCGGATATCGCTATGTAAAGCTATTTAAGTTCAATGCAGAAAAATAAAAACGCCGCAAGTTAATGCGGCTTTTTTAATTATTTGAGGCAAAAAAAATCGGCTACGAGAGCCGAATGCGATTTTTAGGAGTGGTGCCCGAGGCCGGACTCGAACCGGCACGGTATCGCTACCGAGGGATTTTAAGTCCCTTGCGTCTACCAATTTCGCCACTCGGGCAATTAGGAGCGCGGCAGTATAACGATTTTTTAGCTCTTTGCAAGAGTTTTATTTTTTCAGATGCTTTAATAATTCTGCCAATCTTTCACGGACATCAGGAAGCTCATCTTGCCAATCCAAGGCAGGAGATTTTCTCCATACCGCTTCCACACTCGGATACCACAAATTATGCTCGGACGGCAAGCCCCAACGCCAATCAATCATTGAAGATAGCATCACCAATGACGGCACATTCATCGCTCCTGCCAAGTGAATAACCGAAGTATCAACCGCTACCACCGCATCCATATTGGCAAAAATCGCCGCTGTATCCTCAAAATTACGGATTTCTGGTGCTAAATCAATGATTCCAGTTTGCGAGAAAGAATTTATTTCCTGCGTATTCCTATCTTTTTGCACCGAATAAAACTCACAATCTTCCAGTTCGGTCAAGATAAAAAATAGATATGGATTATGAATACTGCGATCCGCATCGTTTTCATGTTTTGGATCGCCGCGCCAAGCAAGTGCAATTTTGTATTTTTTATCGGTTTTGATTTTTTCCGCAAACTCGGCAATCAAATCGGCACGCGCGGTAATGTAAGGATATTTTTTACTAACCTGCTGAAATTCTTCCTTAAACACAAGCGGCAAGGCGTGCGGAAAATCCCAGTAATCAAAATCATCAGCACTAATCCGTTCTGCCGCGCCATTTGCATCGATTACTTCATCAATATCAGGGCAGGTTTTCATCAGATTGACGATTGCTGGTTGAAATACCCAAAGCAGTTTGCCTTCTGCACCAACTAATTGCTTCAAACGATGCGCACAAGCTGCAAACATCATTTCATCACCAAGACCTAATTCCGACCACACCAAAAACCGTCTGCCAGTTAAATCTTCGCCTTTGTATCTTTTTTGATGCAGTTCATCTTTTGGTGGCGGAAATGCGTGAGAGCGAGAGACATATGAAGCATATTTATCCGCAAATTTTTCCCGTAATTCAAAACCTTTGCGGTAATTGTTGTTATGCAGTGCAAACGACCATTGATACATTTCAAACGGTCGATACGGAAAATTATCCGCTACCGTATCAATCAAATTTTCCGCTTGCGCCTTCCAACCTTGCCGTTGATAGAAAAGCCCCGTTTGCATAATGAGAGTTAAATTTACTGGGTCGGCTAAATTCGCCATTGTGAATTGATGATTTGCCTCTTTGATTTTTCCCTCGTATTCCAGAGTGAGAGCGCGACCGATGAAGTCGTCAGCAGACAAATCAATTGCTCTTTTTTTCCAAGCAATTGAATTTTCAAATTTTTGCCCTGCTGCCGTAAGCAAAAAAGATAATTTTTCCGCTGCCGATTTGATAATTTCCTTATTCGTTTCCGTTTCTTCCAAAACCAGCAATCCACCGTGTTTCAAAACTCGCAGCCAATGCGCAAAAGAAAGCGGTTTTGCCTGTTCCACCACCTCGCCAGATACCGCTAATAAGTCATAACTTTGCGTTTCAAGCCCAGATAAAAACTGCAATTCCTCTTCTTTATTTGCTTTGACGCTTAAAAAAGACCAATCTTCGGGAAATGTTTCGTCTAACCAGTCCCAATTTTTACCGATAAAAACAGATTGCATTTTGTGCTTCTCCCAATTATTTTTTCTTATTTAACAATTCCTTACCGTTTATTTTTAATTGTCCATCAAGCACAACTTTGAATTCATAATTACCATCTTTTTCAACTATAAATTCTTTATCTTGCGCTTGTAGTTTTTCTTCTAAATTCAAGGCTTCTAGAAGTGTTTTGGCAATTTTGACATCGGCGGAAAATTCAAATTTATCCGATAAAACTGCGAGCACTTCTTCTGCTTTTTTACTTGCCAAAACTGTTCTTTCTTTTTCGCTGAATATTTTCGCATCTTTCTTAACTGATAAATTAGCTTTTAATATAAACTTACCTTTATCGGTTTGAATATCGGTTTTAATTTCCAATTTACCGTTGCTTTTACCGAAAGATTTTATTATTTCCTCAAACAATGCCGTATCCGAAGCGGCTTTATTATTCTTTACATCCTCAAAAATTTGCAATAAATCTTGCGTTAAGCCTTGCGCTAAAGCTTCCGCTTCAAGATTATTTATTTCTACTTTATCAATTCCCAAAAAGTCCTTTAATAGGTTAGATTTCGGGCTTAATTTATAAACTTGTCGGATATTCAAAAAATCGTCGGTTTTATTTTTTTCAGAAATCAATTGAAAACTATGTAAAGCAATAGTCTTACGCCAATCGCTACGATTTAACTTAAAATCTTTTACTTCAATACTTCTTTTACCTAAATAACTTGCGGTTTCCTTGTCGTAGCCATCAAATTTAGAGTTTTCCGTAACCTCTCCGACATTCAAAACCAGTTTTATACGCGGACTTGATGCTTCCAACTTAAACGGTAAAACTTTTGCACTAAAAGCACCGTGTTCATTTCTTTGCGCTTTTACATCGATTGCGGACAAAATAAACTTATATTCAGGGTTTTTTGGAAGAAAAATTATTTCTCCTGATTTATATTCCAAATTAAAAGGAAATAGCGCATTTTTTACACCGTTGAACTTAAATTTTGCATCTATTCCGCCAATTTTTAGAGCATTATCACCTTTAAGATTTTTCTCTATTTCATCTATTTTGAGCGTTTTTTCAATTGAATTATCGGCAAAAATTGTCCATTGATTTTGAACATTATTTTCTAAAAAATCATTTATTCCAGCCACAAGTAATTTAACTAAATCTTGTGAATTTTTATCAGCTTTTTTATAAGTAATTTCTGGTTTTAATAATAACTTACTTTTTATTATTGCAATTTTACCGTCTTTTGCCAATTCATCGCCATAATCAATATCATCGGCAAATTCAAGCACAATATCTTGTAAATTTACATTTACTTTATCTGACGGCTGCAATTTAAGATGAAATTCACCTGTTCCTTGTGCTTTTTGTTCTTCTGCTTGATAATTTTTCAGTGAAAAAAAAGCCGCTTCAATTGCACTTTTATTTTCTACTGTTGCCAGTATTTCATTCATATCCGTGAAATACTCTTTATATTGTTTTTCGGCGTGATTTTTTTGCTCGGCACCGATGAGTAATTTTGCATCTTCGGCACAAAGATTAAAGCTTAAAAATATCGCGCTTGCAAGTAATAATTTTTTCATATCTTCACTTCATCTAACTATAAAAAAAAGCTGGATAGTTTCCCATCCAGCCACTTTATCAATAATCACAACGGAATAACTTGTCCATTCACTTTCACACCGTCGCTCGTAAGTTCCGCTTCTAGAACATAATTGCCGTTTTCTTCTTTTACAAAGTCCTTGGC
>JAGBJT010000027.1 GCA_017934275.1 Cardiobacteriaceae bacterium
CAAACCGTAAAACTGGAAATTTTTTCCACTCTTGCTCTATTTTTTCGATTTCTAATCCTTGGAAAAGCTCTTTTTTACCTTGAAAATATGCCTCCAAAGTTGTAACAAGTAGGCTTTTACCGAACCGCCGCGGACGAGATAGAAAAAACGCATCATCGGCATAGACCATCTTGTGAATAAGCGCAGTTTTATCGATATAGACGGCATTAGCTTCACGAAGTCTCGGAAAAGAAGAAGAAGCAGTGAGGATTTTGCGAGGAGTCATAACGGTCTTTGAAATAAATTAAAACTTGTGAGTGATTTTAAGCCAAACGCTTGCTAATAAATTTGTATATATAAAGTCTGGCGATTTAATACAAAAAAATCGGTTTAGTCTAGACTAAAACCCGTTATCTTGACAGATAACGGGGTTATTGTTTATTGAGCGCATCTAAATTTAACATTTTTTACCAACTGTCAATTCTTTTCAACAATTTTTTCTTTATCTGAATTGTAGAAATAATTTGACAGCGAGCAAAAAAGTTAAAATTTAGATGTGCCCTAAAGTGCTACCAGATTTATTTTATTCTTTATCTGCTTTCTTTTAAAATGCTACTGTTTGATGAAATATTTAACAATCTTGCATTATTCCAATAATTATTACGATGATTAACCGCAATTAAAATAATGTTTTTATTTTCGAGATATTTTGATATTTTTATTTGACTGTCGATATCTAGTCCTGCAAATGGTTCGTCGAGTAGAAGTATCGGGTAATCTTGGAGTAAAAGTCGCGCCAGAGCTATTCTGCGCGCTTGTCCTCCAGAAATTGCAGCAGCATATTCACCGAGTTGCGTGTTTAAGCCTTCTGGCTGATTTTTCACCCACTTACTTAAATTCACCGCTTCTAAAATTTCCCATATTTTTTCCTCTCTTATATCTTTTTTACCGAGAGTTAAGTTTTCTTTGAGTGATAAATCGAAGATATCAATATCTTGTGCTAAAAATCCTACTATTCCATCCTTTATTGCCGCCTCAAATTTATACTCTTCGTTGTTTAAAAATATACTCCCTTTGTTTATTTTTAACTCTCCTGCGAGTGCTGCAAGTAGAGAAGATTTTCCCGAACCGCTTGCACCAGTGATAAGCAAAATTTCCCCTGTTTTAATCTCAAAACTAATATTTTCTGCCGCGTTTATTGCTGTTTCATATTTGGCGGTTATATTTTCTACTCTTAGCGATAATTTTTTGCTCTTATCGAAGTTTTTATAACAATTGTAATCTTTATTTATTTCATCTGTTACTGTATTTTTTTTACCGTCTTCTAGCATATTATTTATTCTTGCACAAGCAGCAGAACTCAAACCATAAGCATTGATTTGTGTTCCTAATGCTAGCGCGGTTTCGGCGTAGGCATAGATGGTTAATAAAACTGCGAGTAACATCGCCACCGTTATTTCTTCTTTGTCAAGCAAAATTGCTCCAAAAATTAAAACTAGTATTGAACTTATTGCCAAAAATATTTGCTGTAATAAAACGGTTTTGCCGCTGATTTTCTGTTGAGTTAAAAAGTTTATGGAATATTTACTATCAGTTTTACGGAAATTTTCTGCAAATCTTGACCATTGTCCCCATTGTAGAAGTGCGCTGATAGTCGTAAGTGGTCGGATTAAGTGAATACGGCGTTTTTCGGCTAAAACGCTGTGTTTTTCGTCGATTGTGAGTACTTGCAAAATGGCTCGGTAGGGAATTATTACGGCGGCGATGAAGATAAAAAGTAAGACAAATAATGAATAAAACACGCCAAATGAACAAAAAAGTAATACAGAAATAATCAAAAATAGCGAAAAAGTCCAAAGGCAGGGCAGTAGAAATTTAACGGGGAGGGCATCAAGTTGGTCGATATCGCTGGTTAATTTCTGCATTTGCTCGATGCTTGCCCGCCTGCTGTGCGACATTACACGGGCGAAAGTTTTACTGCGTAAGTCAGCAAGTAGAGTTAAAACCGCATAATGTGAGGCTAATCTTTCAGCATAACGCCCGACGGTGCGGGAAATTGCGGCGAAACGGATAAATCCCGCAGGCATTAAATAATTGAAAACATAGGCGGTTGCAAGGTTGATAATTCCCGCGGCGGCGGCGGCGGTGAGAAACCAGCCTGAAAGTGCAAGTAAAACAATGGATGACAAAGATGCAATTAAGCCGATTATCCAAGCGAAAAACCATAAATCACGGCGGTAATTTAATAAGTCTGTTAGCTTTAATTTTTCTTGCTCTGTCATAATTATTTTTGCACTGTTACGGTATATTTTTATGCTATTTTTAATTTTTTCTATTTTCAACCGCTGTTTCGATTGCTCGCACAATTGGTAATAATTCTTCTCGTTTTAAGGTGAAAGCGGCGCGATTGACGATTAAGCGGGAGGAAATTTCCCGGATGGTTTCCGCGACTTCCAGACCATTTGCGCGCAAAGTGTTTCCCGTATCGACTAAATCTACGATGCAGTCGGCTAAATCGACGAGTGGTGCGAGTTCCATCGAGCCGTAAAGTTTGATTAAGCGCACTTGCCGTCCTTGTTCGGCGAAATATTGTGCGGCGGATTTGACATATTTGCTGGCAACTTTGAGGATTGCGGTTTTGTCTAATTCCGCCGTATCTTGGCGTTTTGCGACACAGAGGCGGCATTTTCCGACTTTCAAATCAACTAATTCGAAGATATTTTTGCATTCGGCTTCGAGCAAAACATCTTTTCCTGCAATTCCCAAATCTGCCGCCCCGTATTCAACATAAGTTGGTGCATCGGATGCCCGCACAACTAGCAATTTGATTTTTGGATTTGTAGTTGGGAAAATCAATTTACGGCTTTCTTTAATGCTTTCCAACGGTTTGATTCCCGCTTCGGCGAGTAGCGGTAAAGATTGTTCTAAAATTCTACCCTTTGATAATGCAATTACTATCTCTTTATTTTTATTTTCCATCTGTTTTACCTTTATTTTTTAACTGTTGGCTTTAATTCTTTCTACTTTTGCGCCTAAAAGTGAGAGTTTTTCTTCGATTTTTTCATAACCGCGGTCGAGGTGATAAATACGGTCGATGATAGTTTCACCGCTGGCAGCAAGCGCGGCAATAATTAGCCCTGCGGAAGCCCGTAAATCGGTTGCCATCACAGGTGCGCCGTGAAGTTTGCCGCCCGTGGTGGTCGCCGTATTTGCTGAAAACTCGATTTTTGCGCCCATTCTTATAAGCTCGGGGATATGCATAAAGCGGTTTTCGAAGATATTTTCGACGATAACTCCCGCACCTTCGGCAATGCAATTAAGAGCCATAAATTGCGCCTGCATATCGGTAGGAAAAGCGGGAAACGGTGCAGTGCGAATGCTGACGGCTTTCGGTTTATCTGTGCTTTTTATCTTAATGAAATCAACGCCGTTTTCTTGACCGCTTGTAATTTCCGCGCCGCTTTCCGTCAATTTTTCGCATACAGCTTCAAGTAAATGTATTGCAATGCCACGCAAAATAACTTCACCGCCCGTTGCCGCCGCCGCGACTAAATAAGTTCCCGCTTCGATACGGTCAGGAAGAGTGCGGTAATTTACCGCGTTTAAGTGTTGAACGCCTTGAATTATCAGGCGCGGAGTGCCGATACCTGAAATTTTTGCGCCCATTTTGTTGAGCATATTTGCTAAATCAACGACTTCTGGCTCGCAGGCGGCGTTTTCCAAAACCGTTTCACCTTCGGCTAAAACCGCTGCCATCAGGAGATTTTCCGTGCCCGTAACCGTAACCATATCGCTGACAAAGCGTGTGCCCGTGAGTTTTTCCGCTTTCGCTTCAATATAACCTTCAACGATTTCGATATTTGCACCGAGCGCGCGCATTCCTTTTATATGTTGATCGACGGGGCGAGCACCAATTGCACAACCGCCAGGAAGTGAAACTCGCGCTTGTCCGATGCGAGCAAGGAGCGGTCCGAGTACTAAAACGCTTGCCCGCATTGTTTTGACTAATTCATAAGGCGCGGTGGGATTGGTTATTTCCGTTGCATCGACCGTTACTTGATTATTTCCCGACCAAGCCGCTTTTGCACCGATTGCATTTAGAACTTGTAGCAAAGTATTGACATCACGCAAACGCGGCACATTGTTAATTACGCTAATTCCAGGCGCGAGCAAAGTTGCAGCCAAAATCGGTAATACGGCGTTTTTTGCCCCGCTAATTTGAACTTCACCTTTAAGAGTTTGACCGCCCGTGATTTTTAATTTATCCATTTGTATTCCTTATAAATAATGTGCTGAAAAGTATAAAAGCATTGTGCGAGATAAATTGTGCATAAAAAAACCGCCCTGTTACGGGACGGTTTTTTCATATCTTTGCTGTATTTTTATTTAATAAATTAGCTTCTAAATTTACGGATAAAGTTAAAAATAATCCGTAGAGGTTTTGGCACAAAATTCATAAATTGATTGAGCATTGCCTCTGGCATTTGGTTAGCTTTTGCGCTACGAGTTAAGTCTGGCATTTTGCGGATTTTTTTATCGTTTCCTGTTTGACATCTTTCACCGAAATCAGGATTGGCGAGCACTCCCATTCCGATTGCAACAAAATCCACCCAGCCAGTATTTATTGCTTCCAGTGCTTTTTGCGTCGTATTTAATTTACCGACACCGATTAACGCCACAGTTTTACCGTGTAATTTTTCGCGGATTAGCTCCAAACGGCTGCGATTGACATCAGCATTGCGGCGCGCTTTGTTATAAAAACCTTGCAGCGAGATGTGAATATATTGAATATTGCGTTCGGCGAGTGCTTCAACTAGAGCGAATGTGTCCGCCATTGTGAGACCTTTTTCGTGCGCTTCTTCTGGCGTTAAACGGTAGCCAATTATAAATTTCGGATTATCTTTACAGGCATCGATTATGGCATCGGTAACTTCTAACGGAAAACGCAAACGATTTTCCAAACTACCGCCGTATTCATCTGTGCGTTGATTGTGATGCGCGGAGAAAAATTGTTGCAGCAGATAATTGTTCGCACCGTGAATTTCTACACCGTCAAATCCAGCTTGCATCGCTCTTTTAGCAGCGGCGGCGAAATCTGCGACGGTTTGTTTGATTTCTGCTACTGTCATTTCGCGAGCTTGTACTGCACTGTCCGCTGACGGTGCGACAAGTTCCGTAGTATTTCCCGAATTCGGCTGACGGTCTTTACCGCTGTGATGTAGTTGTATTACAGCTAGCGTATTTTGTGAGTGAATTGTCTCGGCGATTTTTGCAAGATGCGGAATATCTTCATCAGAAATTGCTGACGGTTCGCCTCGAAACCCAGCAGCTTGCGCATTTACCGCCGTTGCTGCCGCAATAAAAATACCGAAACCTTTGGCGCGCGGGCGAATAAAATCAAGTTCGGCAGCGGTTGCGTGTCCGTGCTCATCAGAAGACCAATGCGTCATCGGGGCAACAACTAGACGGTTTTTGACTTCAACACCGTTGTTGAATGTGTAAGTTTTGAGTAAGTTAGACATAAATTTTCTCCGTAAAAAGTTTTTGAAAAATGTGCGGTTAGTGTATTTGTTCGTTTTGAAGAGATAAATAGGGTAAATGCGAATTGATTGTTCGGAGAATAGAAATAATCATAATGTTTGTATTGCGTTTGTCTTACTAAACAGACAACGCGAGCTAAAACGGCAGGATTATAATTATTTTTTAATCAAATACAGACTTAAATTCATTAAAAAGGCTTCAAAATGCAAGAAAATTATCAACCGCAAGTTATTGAACAAGCTGTTCAAAAGCAATGGCAAGAAAATCAAACTTTCAAAACAACTGAAAATCCGAATAAAGAAAAATTTTATTGTTTATCGATGTTTCCGTATCCGTCTGGACGGCTGCATATGGGGCATGTTCGTAATTACACCATCGGTGATGTGATTTCTCGCTACCGCCTTATGCAGGGATTTAATGTTCTGCAACCGATGGGCTGGGATTCTTTCGGAATGCCAGCGGAAAATGCGGCGATGAAAAGCGGTGGAACGCCCGCAAACTGGACATATTCCAACATCGAATATATGAAAAATCAATTGAAAAGCCTCGGTTTTGCAATTGATTGGTCGCGCGAAGTTACAACTTGTAAGCCTGATTATTACCGTTGGGAGCAGGCTTTATTCATCAAATTATTCAAAAAAGGCTTGATTTACCGCAAAAACGGCACGGTAAATTGGGATCCTGTCGATCAAACCGTGCTGGCAAATGAGCAAGTTATCGACGGTCGCGGTTGGCGTTCTGGTGCGTTAGTCGAAAAACGCGAAATTCCGATGTATTACTTCAAAATCACCGCTTATGCCGATGAATTGCTCGCCGATTTGGAAAAACTTCCCGATTGGCCAGAGCGGGTGAAATTGATGCAGAAAAATTGGATTGGCAAGTCCTACGGTGCGACGGTGCGCTTTGCCTTGGACGCTGAAAATAAAAAAGGACTGCCCGAAGATTATCCCGACTACATTCAGGTTTATACGACTCGTCCTGATACGCTTTTCGGTGCGAGTTATATGGCGGTTGCGGCGGAGCATCCAGTTGCCAAGGCGGCAGCAGCGGATAACCAAGAAGTTGCGAAATTTATCGAAGAATGCAAATCAGGCACGGTGGCAGAGGCGGATTTAGCCACGATGGAGAAAAAAGGCGTGCCGACAGGGCGGTTTGCAATAAATCCCGTCAATGGCGAAAAATTGCCAGTTTGGGTTGCGAATTATGTGCTTTGGGGTTACGGCGACGGTGCGGTAATGGCAGTGCCTGCGCACGATGAACGCGATTTCGAATTCGCGAAAAAATACGGTTTAGCAATCCGTCAAGTGATTAAATCAACTCTTGCGGAAAATCTCGAATTTACAACGGAAAAATGGCAAGACTGGTATGCCGATAAATTAAACACGGTAAATATAAATAGCGCGGAATTAGAAGGTTTAGATTTTCAAGCGGCTTTCGATAAAGTTTGCGAAATACTTAAAGATAAAAAAGTTGGGGAAAAACAAACGCAATTTCGTCTGCGCGATTGGGGACTTTCTCGCCAACGCTATTGGGGTTGTCCGATTCCGATTATTCATTGTGAAAAATGCGGTGATGTTCCAGTTACAGAAGAAGATTTGCCCGTGCTTTTGCCTGAAAATTTAATCCCCGACGGTTCTGGCAATCCGCTTAATAAAAACGAAGAATTTCTGCAATGCAAATGCCCACAATGCGGCAACAATGCAAGACACGAAACCGACACAATGGATACTTTCGTCGATTCTTCTTGGTATCAATTCCGTTATATGTCGCCTGATTTTGACGGCGGTATGGTTAATCCAGAAGCTGCGAAATATTGGGGAAATGTCGACCAATATATCGGCGGTATTGAACACGCGATTTTGCATTTGCTTTACGCACGCTTTTTCACCAAATTGATGCGTGATGAAGGTTTGGTTGCGGTAGATGAACCGTTCCAACGCCTGCTGACACAAGGTATGGTTTTGGCAGCGACTTGGTATAAAGAAGACGAAAACGGTAAAAAAACTTGGTTTAATCCGTCGGAAGTTGTACCACAAACCGATGAGAAAGGTCGGACAATTGCAGGTAATTTGATTAAAGACGGCTCTGCGGTGATTTACGGCGGAATGGAAAAAATGTCCAAATCCAAAAACAACGGCGTTGATCCTGAAAGCTTAATTAAAACTTATGGCGCGGATACCGCAAGGCTTTACACAATTTTCACTTCACCGCCTGAAAATTCCTTGGAATGGTCGGATTCTGGTGTGGAAGGTTCTTTGCGGTTTTTGCGACGGATTTGGGCTTATTGTTTTGAACATAAAGCGCAAATTCAAGCTTCAATAAATCTTCCGACGGAATTTCAAAACACACTTGATGATAAGCATAAAAAAATCCGCCGTGAAATTCACAGTCAAATTAAATCGGCATTATTTGACTACGACCGCCTGCAATTTAATACCGTCGTGTCATCGGCAATGAAAATTTTCAACGCAATTTCTGAAATCGAAGACGGTCAAATTGCGCTTAAAACCGAAAGTGTGCGGACATTGTTATTACTTCTTAATCCAATTGTGCCGCATATTACGACAACACTTTGGCAGGAATTAAACTTTGTCGGACAAATTACCGATACACAAATGCCGACGGTTGATGAACAAGCACTAATTGCCGATGAAGTTTTGTATGTAATCCAAATTAACGGCAAAAAACGCTCGGAAATCACCGTGCCAGCTACTTGGAATAACAAAGAAATCGAAGAAAAAGTCTTGAAAGACGAAAATATTCAGAAATATTTCGACGGTAAGAGTGTGAAAAAAATCATCGTAGTCCCGAAAAAATTAGTCAATGTGGTGGTGGGGTGAGAGTGTATTTGTATGTTTTTGCAGAACGAATTGCCACTAGAACGACAAGAACAAACTTGCCTTGCTGTTGCGGAACAACAAACTAATCAAACGCCTAGGCAATTAAAGAGTATTGAACTGTTTGCAGGTGCTGGCGGTTTAGCTTTGGGCTTGGAACAGGCAGGTTTTCAGCATATCGGATTGGTGGAAAATGATAAAAATGCGGCGAAAACTTTGCGTGAAAACCGCCCAAACTGGAATGTGCTGTGTGAGGGAATTGAAGAAGTTTGCAGGCGAGATTTAGAACTGGAATTCAACATCAAGACAGGTGAGCTTGATTTGCTGTCTGGCGGGGCACCGTGTCAAAGTTTTAGTTATGCAGGTAAAAGGCTAGGGTTAGAAGATACTCGCGGCACAATGTTCTACTTTTACGCTAAATTTTTGCATCAACTTCAACCGAAAATGTTTTTATTTGAAAATGTTCGCGGACTTTTATCACACGATGGCGGTAAAACTTTTCAGACGATATGTGATATTTTCGAACAAGAAGGATATGTTTTACAACATCAAGTTTTGAATGCGGTTGATTATTCGGTTGCGCAAAAAAGAGAGAGATTGTTTCTAATCGGTATAAGGAATGATTTAAGTTCGAAAATCAGCTTTTCCTACCCTAAAAAACACTTGCAACAATTAGTTTTGCGCGATGTGTTAAATGATGTACCAGATAGCGAATGTGCGAAATATTCCAAAGAAAAAGAAGCTATTTTTTCACTTGTTCCAGCAGGCGGATATTGGCGAGATATTGAACCAGAAATTGCTAAAAAATATATGAAATCTTGCTGGTTTATGGGCGGCGGAAAAACAGGGATTTTAAGAAGATTAAGCCTTGATGAACCAGCTTTGACTGTTTTAACTACACCACAAATGAAACAAACCGACCGTTGCCACCCAATTGAAGTTCGACCATTTAGTGTGCGAGAAAACGCCAGAATTCAATCTTTTCCAGATGATTGGAAGTTTTACGGCGGTTTGGCAGCGCAATATAAACAAATTGGTAATGCTGTTCCTTGCAATTTAGCAAAGGCAATTGGTTTGGAAATATTCAAATCCTTGCAGGGAATATAAAATGTATTCATTGGACTTTATTAGCGAAGAGAATTTTGAACAAGAAGTATTGATTGTGTTGAATGAATATTTTCAGCATTTCAAATCAATGGATTTGTATAAATTTAATCAAAACATAGTTGATCCAATTAAGTTGTTGTTTGATAAATATTGTTTTAATTCTTCGTTTGAGGAAATAATTAAGCAGGAAATAAATCGGCAAATAGATAAATCGAACAACAATTCCATCGGCTACTTTCATCAGAGATTGTTCAAGCATATAAAAAACTGCGATGTTCCAAAAGTTGGTTGGGATATTGTGTTTCGTGATGAAAACAAGACATATTTTGTTGAATTGAAAAATAAACATAACACGATGAATAGCTCATCGGCGGCAAAAACTTATATAAAAATGCAAAATTTTTTATTAACTCAAGCTGATAATTTAAGTGTTTGCGCTTTGGTTGAAGTTATTGCTAAAAAATCACAAAATATTGCTTGGCAAATATCCGTAGATGGTGAAAAACAAGCGGTTAATGAAAGGATTAGGAGAATGTCGATAGACCAGTTTTATTATCTGGTTACAGGTAATAAATCATCTTTTGCTAATCTTTGCCGACAATTACCAATAACGATAGAAAAACTAATCAACAAAAACAGCGGTTTTGTGGAAGAAAATCAGATTTTTGCTGAATTATTAAATGTTGATAAAAACATAATTACCGCGTTATATAAATTAGCATTTTCTAGCTATTGTGGATTTGAAGCATAGTTTTATTTCCTGACATATAATCCCTCCATCAAGTCGGGGTGCTGATGCTGAGAAATACCCGTTGAACCTGATGTGGGCAATGCCGCCGTAGGGAACTTGGAAATCGATAAATATTTGCTGTTATTCTTGATATGTAGAATATCTTGTAATTTATATTTAATACATAATTTTTCAATTTATTTACAAATTGTTTTGAATAATTTGTAAATATCTGCAAGTTATTTTTGATTTTCCTTGGCGGTATTTTTTATTTCTATATTGTTTCAAGGAAAAACAATGACTGTTCAATCAAAATATTTGCTCTCTTTGCGAGAAAAAAATCCGCTTATTCACAATATTACTAACACTATTGTTATCAATTTTGTCGCTAATGGTTTATTGGCACTTGGTGCTTCTCCGATAATGGGACAGGCAATTGAAGAAATGGAAGAATTTTCTTTTTTCTGCAACGGTTTAGCTTTAAATATCGGTTCGATTAACGCTTTGACTTTACCGAGTATGCTTGCGGCATCGAAGGCGGCAAATCGTGCAGGTTATCCCGTGGTGCTTGATCCTGTCGGAGTTGGAATTTCTCGTTATCGACGTGAGGCGGTGGCGAGGATTTTGGACGAAGTTAAATTTGCGGCAATTCGCGGTAATGCTTCGGAAATGAGCTATCTCGCAACGGGAAATTGGGGCGGAAAGGGCGTTGATGTCGGTGAAAATCAGGCGGATTTGGCGGCGGTTGCGCGTGAAATTGCTCTGAAATATCAAACAGTTGCGGTGATTTCTGGCGAGATTGACTATGTTTCAGACGGTCAGAAGCTTGCCAAAATCAGTAACGGTTCAGCACTTTTACCGCGAATTACGGGTTCTGGCTGTCTGCTGACCGCGGTAGTTGATGCCTTTTTAGCAACGGCGAATTTGTGTAGCGAGCAAGATAAAGACTACTTTCTAGCGGCGGTGGAAGCGGTTAGTTTTTACGGCATTTGCGGTGAAGTCGCACAGGAAAGTGTGGCAGAAAATGCTTGCGGACATTTTTATATGTCGTTTTTAGATGCTCTGGCGCAAGTATGCAATGAAGGTTTTAATAAAAGGGCAAAAATTGACTATTTAAACGCTTAAACCGAAAGGAGACTAAATGGAAAAGCAAATTTATTCCGCACTCACCATTGCGGGTTCTGATTCTGGCGGCGGTGCGGGAATTCAGGCGGATATTAAGACGATGCACAGCCGTGGAGTTTTTGCGACATCGGTTATCACCGCAATTACCGCGCAAAATACTCTTGGCGTGCAAGCAGTTCATTGCGTGCCCTGCGACATTATTGCGGCGCAAATCGATTCTCTTGCTGACGATGATTTCAATATCCGCGCTTTCAAAATCGGAATGCTGGGCACGGCGGATATTATCGAAACGGTGGCGGCGAAATTACGGCAAATCGGCGATAAATTCGGCTCTTGCGTGCTCGATCCTGTGATGATTGCCAAAGGCGGTGCGCCGTTATTAGAAAAAGATGCGGTATCCGCTCTCAAACGCGAACTTCTGCCGCTTGCCAAGGTGATTACGCCGAATTTGCCAGAACTCAAAGAACTTACGGGAATTACGGTAAAAAGCGATAAAGATGCCGCAGAAGCCGCCAAAATCTTGCAAGACGGCGGTGTTGAATGCGTGGTGATTAAAGGCGGACACGGCGAAGACGAAATTTGCCTCGACCGTGTTTTTACTTCGAGTGGCAATTTTGCGTTGGAAAATCCACGGATAAACACACGGCACACGCACGGCACGGGCTGCACTTTTTCTGCTTGTATTGCCGCTGAACTTGCCAAAGGTGCGGATTTATCTCTGGCGATAAAAATCGCTAATCAGGGAATTTATGCCGCAATCAAAAATTCTCCTGCAATCGGTAAAGGGCAGGGCGGAGTTAATCATTGGGAATTTCAGAAGATTTAAGTATTTGATGCGACATAAAAAAGGACGGTTTTATTGCCGTCCTTTTTTATTAGAAATAACCGTAAGGGATTATTGCAAGTCTTTTTCCGTTTGAATTTTTTCGATAAGTTTTTTATTTTCAAAATATCTGCTGACTTTTCCTCGGTAGTAATCTCGTTTCTTTTTCATTAATTTTGCTTTGATTTGCCAGATGAATAATTTGGATTGGCTGATTTTTTCGACATCTTGTCTAATCCGTTCAAAGAAATAATCATCATAAAACTCAGTTTTCGAAAAATAACTATGCCAAATAAAAGCGCAATCATAACTTGCACTATTTAATGGTTTTTTATTTGATGTGAAGTGAATTATTTTTGGCTCTTGTATGGAAAATAAATATCTCTTAAATATTGGATTTATAGCTGTTAATGGTAAAACTTCGTATAAATTTACCCCTTGCTGGATATTGTAGGAATAGTCTAAATAATGAACTTTATCTTCTAGGAGAATATTTAATAAATCTTGGTCTGGAAAGGTGAAATTTTTACACTCTTTGAGGTTTTCTAAAAACTTTTCAAATAGCTGAAATTCCACTAATTTCGGACAATTAAAAACTATAACCCCTGAATTGAAATATTTATTTTTATCAACCACCAAGAAAGGCTCTTGATTAGCTTGGATTTGCTGACCAATATCAGGCACAGCGGCAACAAGTTTATCCTCCAAATCAATTTCATAAAGCTCACGGATGTTGCATTTCACCACGATATCGCAATCAAGATAGATAACTTTTTCAAAGTCTGGAAATATTTTCGGGATAAGAATACGGTTATACATCTCCTTGGAGAAATGATGTATCTCTACTAAATTATTTTTGACACTGTCGAGGTATTTTCTTACATCTATCCACTCAATTTTTGCCTTATCGGTTTGTAGATTATTTACTTTTTTGATGTCTTTATGACTTAAATCTAAACCGTTATGCAAAACGAATATCGCTAATTTTTCATCTCTTGCATTCGAAATTAAAGAACAAATCGCGGTTGCGAGATACGGTAAATATTTTTGATTAGAAGAAAAAACTACTGGAATGGTCATAAAAATCATTTGGATGATGGAAGTTGTTAATCGAATTATACATATTTTTCACAAACTGTTTGTCCGTTTATGGATAATGTCGCCTCCCATAGGTTAATTTTTTTTCAATTCTTTTTCCCATAAATCAAGGAGAAATTTTGTGAAGACAAAATTATTAGCAACTTGTCTTTCGGCAGCTATTGTGCTCACAGGCTGCGAAAGTTTAGACGGTAACTACCGCGGTGCGGCGGGAGCAGGTATCGGTGCTGTGGCAGGCGGAGTTATTGGTCATCAAATGGATAGCCGTAAAGGTCGTTATGTCGGTGCGATTGCGGGGGCTTTAACGGGCGCGGCTATCGGTAGTTATATGGATAGACAGGCGCAGCAATTGCAATCACAAATGCAGGGCACGGGAGTAAATGTGCAACGGGTTGATGATGCAACGCTGCTTCTCAATATGCCAGGCGATTTACTTTTCGCAACCGATCAATATCAAATTATTCCTGCTTTTTATCAAACACTTAGCACGATTGCTAATTCGGCAAATCAATATCCCGATACGATTATTCATATTTACGGACATACGGACAATGTCGGAACCGCGGAATATAACCAAGGTTTGTCCGAACGCCGTGCTAATGCCGTGGCGCAATCTTTGGTGCAGCAGGGCGGAGTTAATCCGCAACGGATTGTTACTCGCGGTTATGGCTTACACCGTCCGCGTGCGGATAACTCAACTCCGCAAGGCAGACAGCAAAACCGTCGGGTGGAAATTTACTTCCGAGTTATTGATGCGAATAATCCGCAAGCGGCATATTCCGCTCCGTATTGATCAAAAATTTGTATCGGAAATAAAAAAAAATCCCTCTAATAACGGAGGGATTTTTTATTAGTAGCGGTAATTTTTGAATTTATAGTCGCTCCACTTCAAAATAATACTTCGTTAGCTTCGCCTCGCCGTATTAGGCATACTGTCTTCGGCTCGCTGCCTTGTCTTATTTTGAATTGAAACGACTATATCTTTTAATTTATTTTCGGTTTAGCACGGATTGTTCCGATAAAACCGCGCTGTTTTGAAACATCACCGTTGATTAGCTCTTGCATTTCTTTGTCATTCAACTTGTCGGCGAAATTGTGTTGCAATATACGCATTGTGTCGTCGGCGATAGTTTGCTCGCCGAGTTCTTTGTAAGCACGGTACATAATCGCCAAAGCATACGGTGTGCTTGGAGTTTGCTGATATTCTTCCAAAATTTGCTTACCTCTGGCGGCAGCGGCAACATAAGAACCGTGCCGTAAGTAATAGTTTGCGGTTTCTAAATAGTGTTCAGCGAGCAAGTTTTTGATGAAAACCATTCGGTAGCGAGCGTCTTCGGCATATTTGCTTTGCGGATATTTTTCAACCAAAACCGCAAAAGTGTTAAATGCTTTTTTCAAACTTTCGGGATCGGTTTGCGAGAGATTTTTCGGCATCAATTTGTCGAATACATTGACATTTTTTTCATATTCAACCACTCCGCGCATAAATAGAGCGTAATCGATATACGGATGTTGTGGATAAGTTTTTATGAATTCGTCTAATTTTTCAATTGCTTTTTCAGGTTCGCCAGCTTTGTAATAAACATAAGCAAGATCTAATAAAGCTTGCTGTGCAAGTTTTCCGTAAGGGAAGCGAGATAGAAGTTTGGTGTAATAATTTGCGGCGGAAGTATAACCTGCAGCTTGTAAATCAGCCTTTCCTGCGTCATATAATTGCTGTGCTGACCAACCGACAGTTGTATCTTGTGATAAACCGCTACAAGCCGATAATAAACTAATAGAGCTGCTGATAAAAATAGCGAAGAGTGCATTTTTTTTGCGGTAAGAGTTATGTTTTTGCTTATTCATAAATAGGGAAATCCTTGCAAAATAGTGTAAAAATATTTCAGAAAAACGCGGAGATTATAATAAAACTCAACCGTTTTTAGTTTAACAACATTGAAATGTCAGAAAAAATCAATTTCGAAATTACGGAAGATGAAAACCGTCAAAGATTAGATAAATTTTTATCCGAAAAGCTAGCTGAATATTCCCGCGGACAAATACAACAAGCGATAGAAAAAGCTGCGATTTTGTGTAACGGACAAGCGGTGAAAAATAAGTATTTACTCAATATCGGCGATGTGATTACGGGTTATATTTCCAAGCCGCAAGCACTTGTTGATAAACCGCAAGATATAGCTTTGAATATTATTTATCAAGATGCGGAAATTGCCATTACCAATAAACCAGTAGGAATAGTAACGCATCCAGCAGCTGGCAATCCTGACGGCACTTTGTTAAACGCGCTCTTGAATGCTTTTCCAGAAAATGCGAATTTGCCGCGGGCGGGAATTATTCACCGTTTGGATAAGGATACTTCGGGACTTTTGGTGGTCGCGAAAACCTTGCAGGCGCAGACGGCATTAGTTCGACAATTGCAGGAACGGTCGATGGGGCGCGAGTATTTTGCGCTGGTATATGGCGAAGTTACGGCGGGCGGCACAATTGATGCCGCGATTGGACGAAGTCCGCATAACCGTCTCAAAATGGCAATTCGTCCTGACGGCAAACCTGCAATTACGCATTATCGTATTAGTGAGAGGTTTGACAATTTCACACTTTTGCAAGTCAAGTTGGAGACGGGGCGCACGCATCAAATTAGAGTGCATCTGTCGGAAAATAAAATGCCACTGGTCGGCGACCAAGTTTATAAATCGGTTATTCGTCTGCGTAATTGCAGTTCAAAAATTCGAGAAGCTGTTGATAATTTTTCTCATCAAGCTTTGCACGCCGCAAAGCTCAGTCTTATACATCCAAAAACTAATGAAGAGATAAATTTTTCTGCACCCTTGCCAGATGATTTTTCTACTCTTCTTGATGTTTTGAGGGGAGAATAAAGCAATTGTTATTCTGTAAATTCTTATATCTTTGATGATTTATAGAATGTATTCGTTTCATAACGGCTTGCAATGACGGTGAAATTTCGTTGCTACTCCTTCACAACCCAGTTTTTCAGCGTCCGTAACTCTTCATCGAAGCAGGCACCGATTTTGTAAAGCTTTTTCGCTCCCTGTTCATATTGAATTGCATAACCTTTTTCGTCGATTTGTTTGAGTGCTTCTTCCGCTGTGCCGTGCAATTTGAATTCAAAAAGAAATACCGCATCGCGAGTTTCAACCAGCAAATCAATTCGACCGTTAGCGGTGCATTGTTCTGTTTGGACATTAAAGTCGGTAATCAGTGTAAAAACGAGATAGAACACGGTTTTGTAGTGGTTTTCGTCCTGCTTTTCGGCGTTGTATGGAATTTTGGCAAAAAACTTTTTCATTTCTTGCATCGCC
>JAGBJT010000028.1 GCA_017934275.1 Cardiobacteriaceae bacterium
AAACACCAGAATTTGAACAATTAAATTCTTTGGCAATTTCATACAAATATTTATCTGGATGTTTATCAACATACTCTTTTAGCTTTTCTGGGTTTATTTTTTCCACTCTTTTACCACCACTCTTATGGATTAAACTTTCACCTCTTGCGGCAGTTTCTTTCCATCTAACGACGGTTCGGTAGTTTAAATTAAATAATTTACTAGTTTTAAGCACATTACCGTTATTTTGCGCCAAAATTTCTAGCACTTTTTCCTTAAATTTCACATCGTATGCCATAAATATATACTCCAAATTAGCTAAAAAATTATTATAACATAGTTCAATTACTTTGGTGCGAAAGCACTATACAATTGAAGAGGCAATAATGAGCTATTGTGTTGCGAATTGACTAAATAAAAAAGCCGCCTTTTGGCGGCTTTTCATTTAATATACAAAAACATCCATCAAAGAATTATTGCAAAGGTTTTTTTTCCTCTTCTTTCAGAGTTTTATCTTCTGTAGTCGCTTCTTCTACCTTTGCTTCACTTACTGATTTTTCATTGCCAGCATCAGCAGCAGGTGCTGATGCTGCATTGTTTTCAGAAGTTTGCCGTGTTTTCTGCGTGTCGGAAGTTTTGTCCGCTTTTAATGTTTTTTTGGCACTTTTAGATTTATTCTTGATATTTTCCAGATTTGTTTCCCCTTCAATAATCAAGTCTTCTTTTAAGCTAGCAACAGTTTTAGCTCCAATACCACTAACTTTTGCTAAATCTTCTAATGTTTTGAATTCTCCATTTTTCTCACGGAACTCAATAATCGCTTGAGCTTTTTTTTCACCAATACCTTTTATCGCCGATAATTCTTCTACACTAGCATTATTTATATTTACTTGGGCAAATAAATTAGCAGTAAAAAGAATTAGAGAAGATATAAACAATTTTTTCATATTTGTATGTCTCCAATTTTATTTAATAGAAGATTTCAAAAACCAAATATTCTTTTCATGTTGCGCTATCCTTTCAGCTGCTAAATCAGCAGCACTTGTACCTTCAGCAACAGTAATTACTGCCTTACAACTCGCAAGCAATGTTTGATTATCCTTTATTAAATCTTGCAATAAATCAACAGCATTAGATGACTTTATCGGTTCAGGTATTGAAGTAAGTTTTGAAAATTCTGATAAGGATGCAGTTACATTATGGTTCAATTTTCTAATTTGTTCAGCTATTTCATCAACTGCCTCTGCTAAATCAGAATATTGTTCTTCAAAAAGTTTATGTAGAGAATAAAAATTTGCATCAACCACATTCCAGTGATAATTTTGCGTTTTAATATACAAAGCATATGTATCTGCAAGTAATTTATGCAAAGCTTCAACAAGTTTAATTTCCATAATACATCCTTTAAGTTGTAGTAACAAAAAATTCAAATTCTACTAGCGACGCTTTTTCTCTTCTGGGCGAGTAACCTCATCACGCCCATCAATTTTAACATATTCATATCCTCCCATAAATCCACGACGATATTGCAATTTTTCAGTTCTGTGTATCGTTATGACATCAACAAATTTCTCATTTTTGCGAGTAGTTTTATTCATTCTATTTCCACTAACCTGATATCGCAAGTCTACATCAATTTCGGCATTGGCGGCATTATAGGGAAATTGATTTATTTTCTCAACCTTCACTTTTTTTACAATAACATCTTGCCAATCCATTTTTGTTGGCACATAAGATTTCCAGTACTTACACAATGTTTCTGGTGATTTAGATGCGATTTCCTCATTATGATCATTTACCTTCACAACATAATTAACTTCTGTTGTTGGTATAATAAATTTACAAAGCTCCTCCACTCTTTCCTTTGATGGCATATATGTTTTTTTAACCATTCTTTCTATCGCTGCCTGTGAAAGTGTGAAGTAATTCAATCCATAATACGCGGCGCACATCGCGACAATAATTATTATTGCTTTCACTTTTTATTCCCTTTTATTTTTAATTTAAATACAACAAGCATCAGCTTGTTCCTCTTACTATCTGACGAATAATACTACGCACAGGTAATATATTCGGCAAAAGCGAAGCTGGAATTGGCAGTGCAATCCCGCAAATCATTGCAGCCAAAATATCTCCGCCTAAAAATGAAGTCAAACTTCCCTTACTTCCTAAACCGCTATGCATATAGCAAATTGGCTCAGCATACTGCATCGGAGCATTGACAGGAATATTTCTATCTTTACTCCAAATACCGTAATCATTGATAACACCTTCCGCTTGCGGCATTGGTCCGATAAACGGAAAATAATCAGATGAAGAAGCACGAATAGCTGCAAAATCTTCACTATGTTCAAATGTTTTATTTGGATAAGTTCCCGCAAATACTTGCATCAATTCTTGCCGATATTGCAAATTTGCGCTTGTTTGTAATTCATTTGGTGCATAAATCGAACCAACATATGCATGTTTTCCATCTGGACTTGGCAGAATACTGTAACGGTTACAAGTTACCGATGGTTGAAATTCAGCTTTTACAATAACTGCTTGACCAAACAATGGTTTTAATAATGAAGCGTATTTAGCTGGCAATAATTCACTGTGATATGCCGTTGCCAACACAATCGCATCGTAGCCGTAATGTTCTAATTCCTGCAAACTAGATATTGCCATATTTTTAACAATAATATTGTCGTGGTTGAGCAAATATCTAATCAGCTGAGGCGGACGGATTACTCCGCTTCCATAAAACACAATATTGTCATTGCTATCCAACTGCCAATAATCTTCGTTTAATAATTTCTGCTGAAAAATTCTTCTATGCCGTAATCTTGCAACCTCGTCAACAGCTTCTAATGTAATTGCCTGCGGTTGCCAAATTTTTACATCACGGCTAATCCAAGACAAAACACGATTAGAGTGCAACCAAGATTGCAAATGTAAACGACGCATCGGTGTATCCACGAGCGACGGTTGAAAATATGGAATTGCAAGCGGAACAGCACTAGCTGGCGGATATTTTTTCGGATCGTGAAAAACATCTACTTGTACACCTTTTTCTGCCAAACTATTTGCAACTGTTGCTCCTGCAAATCCAGCTCCGATAACTGCCACTCTTCTGGCAACCGTCTGTTTCGGTACGGGTAAATCCGTCCAAAAAGCATCATTTTTATTTGTATTACGGTATTCACCAACAAGCATTTCTTTTTTATCACCGAAGCCTGGCACTTTATGTACAGAAAATCCTGCTTCTTGTAGATTTTCCCGCACACTACTTGCAACGGAAAATGTCGCCAAAGTTGTTCCTCGCCAACTTTTGCTCGCCATAATTTTTGCTAAATATGCCGTCCAGCAATCAGGATTTTTGCTCGGTGCAAATCCGTCTAAAAACCATGCATCAACTCTAGCTGCAAGTTCTGGCAGAATAATTTCCGCCTCATCAAAAAGCAAAATCAAATCAATTCGCGGATGAATTTTGATTAAATGAAAACCTGCATGATTGTGCGGATATTGTGCATACAAAGCTTCACGCAATTGTGGTTGTTGCCAACCGCGATGTAATTTTTTCAACTGTTGCAGTTTTATCGGATTTTTTTCAACCGCGCAATAACTCAAAATTGCATCTTCTGGTGCTTCCTTAAAAAACTCCGAGGCGGTAGTAAAAAAATTAAGTCCCGTTCCAAAACCAATTTCCGCAATCGTAAAACGACTATGGCGCGGCAATTTTTTCCATCTCTGAACTAATTTATTACCTTCGATAAAAACAGCTTGTGTCTCTGAAATTCCATCACCGTTGAAATATATGTCGTCATAAGTATTACTTTTAACCTGTTTTTCATCAAAACTAATATCTGCGTAATCAAGAATCATCTTTGCAAAATCTCCCCTGCTTGCTGGCTTAAAGTCGCAAAAAGCTCTGGAAGTTTTGTCGGTAGGTTGCTGCTGTTTGCACATACTGGATATGGAATTTGCTCTGGATTTGCTCGTAAATATTCACTTGCGATTATTTCTCTTTCAATTGAAGATATGTCTGGCAAATGTAAGACAGTTGCATTTTCTGCAGGAATGTAGCGCATTTTGCGTGCAGTGTATTGCGTATCACAGCGTAAGTCATATTCCGTCTTACTATCAAGATACTTTCTCGCACTTTCGGAAATTGCCGCACGCACAAAAACTCTATCTACCATCACAGCTTGAGCACCCAAAATTATCGCTGAAACGATATCCGCACCGTGCGCTATCGGAGACCACAAAATAATCGGCATATTCGACAATTGCCGCAATTGTTGCAAAAGTATCAAGCCGCTTTGACGCTCTACGGGCAAATTGTTTGCAAAATGAAATTGCTCACCCCCCGCTTCCGTGCCTTGTAAAACAACACAAGATATACCGTATTCTTCCGCGGTTAAGGCTTCCATCAGCGAATGACAAATTGCAAATGTCAAAGCACCTGAATTACGAATAAAGCTCAAAACATCACGGTCAGGAATACCATTTGCAAAACCGACTAGCCGCGGTGAAAAACCGAGTGCAGTGTCTAATAAATCAAGAAAATTGTCGCCATTTGCAATACTTTCGATAGAGTATTGTCTTGCAAGTTGTTCAAAATGCTGGCTATTTGATTTTTTGAATTCGGAATAATGCGGAAGACGGTGAGTAAAACAAACTGCGGGATTTTTATGTTTTTTTGAATATTTCTGCAATTTTTCTTCGAGATTCGCCGCGGTTTCGCCTTCGCCAACTCGGATAATTCCGACACCGCCCGTGTCAGAAATTTGTCCTGAAAATTCAGCAGAAATAATTTCAAACGGCAGTGGGGCTTGCCAAATCGGCATAGAAAACTGCAAATAATCACTCAAATCTGATGATACAAAAGCCATAAATAATAAAAATAATGTAGAAAGATTGAAATCAATAGGAAAAAATTGTCGCGATTATACAGATTTTGCCGCGCTGGGACAATTTTTGTCGCATTTTTATTTTGACGAACAAAAATTGTCGCACAATTTGCAAGTAGCTTCAATTATTTATTTATGAAACACTTGACATTTTTTAATGTATCGCAATAAAGCTTTGTCCCAAAACATAAATAAATAATCCCAGCAAAATACTAAACACTGGACGATGCAGGCGATATTCAGTAAAAATCAGAATAAATAATGAAATAAAGCTTACCGTAATTTCTAAAAAACTTCCCTTTCTCACCGAAAAAAACAAGCAATATGCTGCCAAAATTAGCATAATTCCCGCAGGCATTACGGCAGCAATAAAATCAATTTGCGCTTTATATTTTTCGACTTTTTTCAGCAATAAAAATGGCAAAGAGCGTAAAAAACAAGTTGCAATAGCTGCCAAAATTATTGCGCTTATTAAATAATAATTGCTTTTTTCTGAAAGCATATTATTTAGAAAATATTCTTGATTTATTATCGTATTGATGGAATTATGAATAATCATTTTGACCGCCAGAGTAGTGAAAAATATAGCGACTAGGTATGATAAATAATAGAAAGAGTAGAATACAAATCGCAATTGCAGGGAAATTATTGCTACTTGTATTACATAAAAACACGATAAATAAGGCCAAAACCGCCGAAATTGTGCCGATAAAGCAAGCTGGACGCAATTTTTTGTGGCGTAAATAATTCAGCGACATCACCACAAATAATGCAGTTAAAGAAAATTCAAAACCGTTTATATTTTTAGGTATAAATTCTCCGAGAATAAGACCTAAAATCGTGCCAACAATCCAATAAAAATGGCATAAGATGGAAATAAAAAAGATAAGTCGGTAATCAGCTTTTTTATCTAAACTAGAAATCAAAGAAAAAGCCTCATCGGTTAAGGCAAAGACGCAATATGACAAAAGAAATTTATGCCCGTTAAACTTATCTTTTGGAAATGATAATCCATAAAAGATATGCCTTAAATTAACCGCAAGAGTGGCAATAATTATGGAAATAATCGGAGTGCTCACCGCTAATAATCCAACTAACAAAAATTGCCCCGAACCTGCATAAACAATCAAGCTGGCAAGCAAAGCCAAAATAACGGGCAAATCAGCTTGACACCAAGATACGGCAAAAGCCATCGCCAGCGGAATGTATCCCATCAGAACGGGAATTGACAAATGAAAAGCGGTTTTTAAGGTTTTTATATCCATTTTTATTTAATATCTTGTTGATTTAAGTAATAAACAATTTTGCATATTTTCTCAAAAATACTTCTATGGAATTAAATTTCAACAAACCATTACTTGCACTTGATACTTCAACTCAAAATGCCAGTTGTGCCTTACAAATTGACGGCAACAAGATTATTTCCCGTTTTTTCCGCCCTGATAACGGTGCAAAACACACCGAAGTTCTGCTTTATTTGATTGATGAAATATTCAAAGAAGCTGCTATCGATGTTGCTGCTTTGGGAGCAATTATTGTCGGAATCGGTCCTGGTGGATTTACGGGGCTGCGTGTTGCGGCGGCAGCGGCGAGTGCTTTGGCGATTGCGGGTGATTTACCGCTCGGAACGGTTTCGAGTTTAGCTTTACTTGCGGCAGAAAAAATTACGGCGGCAGAAAATCAAATAATCTTCCCCTGCCTTGATGCCCGAATGAATGAAATTTACTGCGGAAAATATCAGGTTTTAGACGGCAAATTACGGCAAATCACGGCAGATAAATTGTTAAATCAGAGCCAATTTCAAGAACTTGTGAATACGGAAAATGCGCTCATACTCGGTTCAGCAACGGTTTATTTATCGCAAGACTTCCTCTCTGATAAATCGGAATTTATATTTCCTGAACTTCTACCAAATGCCGAAAAAGCTTTTTCCGTATTAGATTTAGTTTCTTGGCAGACTTGCCGCGAGAGCGTTTTATTAAACTATCTACGCAATGAAGTTGCCGATAAACCGAAGCGGTAACCAAATCTCAAAACATAAAAATTTAAGGATAAAAAATGCATTCAGCACAAGCTAATAGTCAAGCTTTTGCAACTTTAATTACGGTTCGCATTGGCGACATCAACTACGGCGGACATCTCGGGCACGACAATTTAGTAACTTTGCTACATCAAGCCAGACTTAATTTTCTCGATGCCATCGGTGCAAAAGGCGAGCAAGATTGTTTCGGCTGCGGTTTGATTATGCGGCGTTTATTTGTGGAGTATTTCAACGAAGCCTTTTTGGGAGAAAAATTGCGGATTGAAATTTTGGTAAGCGAAGTTACCGCTGCGACTTTCACCTTGGAATATCAAGTTTATGACGGCAAGAACAACAAAATCGCCAGAGCTGCAACACAAATGGCAACTTTTGATTATGAAAAACGCAAAGTCCGCCGCCTCGATGCCAAATTTTCGATAAACGCCGCTCCATATTTCAAAAACACTGACGGTTCTTAAAACGATGAATAGCGTCAAATTATTGCGTCGAATTTTTATTCTGCTTGCGGTGATGACGGTTGCCGCGGTGTGTTTGGTGATTTTTCAGATTACCGATTTAGGTCTGAGCATTTACGAGCGCATTCAACGCTTACCGCTTTGGTGGTGGATACCGTATTTACTGTTAATTTCCCTAATTAGCGCGGGAATCGGCTGGCTATTTTGGAAAATTTACCGCTTCGGAAAATCCGACACAATTCAAAAAAAAGAAGAAATACTCACTCGTCCGACAATTGATTCGGTCAGAGAAAAACTCGAAGATGCACGGGAGAGCGGATTTTCATCTCTTGCTATTGAAACTCAACTGAAATCCATTGAAGCGGAAACTGGCGAAGAACCGCGGCGTTTGGAAATTGCATTTTTCGGAAAAATCAGCACGGGCAAGAGTTCGCTAATTCGCACGATTATTCCCGATGCCCAAGTTGAAGTTTCGATTATTGGCGGCTCTACCGCAGAAATTGAACGCTATCAATACCGCCTTGGCAATCTTGATTTGACTTTATCCGATATGCCTGGCACGCATTTAGCGCAGTCGGTTGCGCATTTAGATTCTGAATTACTTAACGATGCCCGCCGTATGCACATCGTCTGTTATGTGATGGATCAAGACATTACCGCATCAGACAAGGAATCTCTGGAACTTCTGCATAAATGGAATAAGCCCTTGGTTGCGGTTCTCAATAAAGCTAACCGTTACAGCGCGCAGGATAGAGAACTTCTACACGCACATATTTCCGCCGTACTACCCGCTAATACACCGCTAGTTTTTACCGAAAGTAGCTATTTGCGCACGGTAAATAAAGTTCTCGCGGACGGTTCAATGGCTTCCGAAGAACGAATGAGTAAAGGTAATGTCGCGGCGCTGTTGCAGGTTTTTGCCGATATTGAGGGACGACGCGGCGAACTCGGTGAAAAACAACGGCAAGCTTTGATTGAACTCGCCGATGAAACTTTAAGCAAGCAAATTGCCGATTTCCGTTCCGACCGCGCCAAAGCTATTGTCAAAGCTTATGCACAGAAAGCTATTTTTGGCGGAATGGCTGCGGTTGGACCAGGAACCGATGTGATTATTCAAGGCTATCTCGGAATGGGAATGGTGAAATCCTTGGGTAAGCTTTATGGTATTCCGATTAAGGAAGTTGATATTCAAACTCTACTCACCGAAGCAACGGGCAAGGCAAAAACGCATATCACGCTCCTGCTTGCGGTTGCAGGGAATATTTGCAAAGCTTTTCCTGGTGTGGGCACAGTTTTAGGCGGTGCGACGCACGCAATCGCTTACGGTTTAATTTTCGACAGTTTGGGAATGGCAATCGCCGATGCGATGGCGGGACAAGTTCAAGGTCAATCAACGCTTACCGCAGCAGAAGTTATGCAAAAATTCGATGCCCGTCTTGCGGACAATTTAGAGCAGCGCGCTCTGTCCCTACTCAAATCCGCAACTTCTAACAATAACAATCAACTTTAATCCTAGGAAATACGCCGTGAAAAGCTCTTCAAAATCCAGCGAAAATAAACCGCAAGCGCAGACGCAAACGGCAAATAACGGCAAAAAGAATATTGTGGAATCCAATGCCGAACAAGGCAGACGGCATCTCGAAAAAGCTCGTGAAACGCTCTCCAAACTCATTTCTGACAAACGCATCGGTGAAGAAGGTAAAGCACGGCTCGGTGAAGAATTTCGCCAATTGCAACGCCTGCTCGATAAGTTAGATCGCGGTCATATTTACATCGCGGCATTCGGGCGAGTAAGCGTCGGTAAATCCGCCCTCTTGAACGCACTTGCTGGCGAAGAAGTTTTTTCCGTATCCGTATTGAACGGTCATACCAAACAAAGTGCTCACACGCTTTGGCAAACATTCGATTCGGGCGGCGTTTTTTTGATTGACACCCCTGGAATCGATGAAATTGACGGTAAAGAACGGGCGCAAATCGCCGAAGAAGTCGCGAAAAACGCCGACATAATCCTTTTCGTTGTCGATGGTGATATGACCGATATCGAGCTCGATGCCTTGCAGAGCTTGTATGAGAATTCGCGTCCAATAGTTTTGGTGCTCAATAAGGCTGACCGTTACGGTGCGCGTGAATGTTCGGAATTGCTAATGCATTTGCAAGCGCGCGCCAAAGATTTAATCGGTGCAAATTCAGTTATTGCCGCCGCTGCCCTACCCGAAAAGCAATTGCAAATCATCGAACTCCCCGACGGAGGCGAAGAAGAACGATATTTTTCTCCGCCACCGCAAGTCGAAGAACTCCGCCGCGCCTTATGGCAAATTTTGCAAACTGGCGGTCAAAGTTATGCCGCACTGAACGCGGGAATTTTCGCAGGACGCTTGTCGGAAAAAATCGGGGCGGAAATCATTCGCGCCAAAAAATCCATCGCCGACGGAATTATTCGTTATTACGCCTTGATAAAAGCGGTCGGAGTAACCGTAAATCCAATTCCAGCCGTGGATTTACTCGCTCTCGCTGCCGATAGCGCAATGATTTTTCACCTCTCCAAGGTTTATGGCATTGAAATGACCAAAAACGAGGCGGGAAATTTGCTACGCACCATCGCGGTGCAAACAGGATTGTTGATGGGAACGGTTTATGGCGTGCATATTTTGTCGTCGGTTTTGAAAGGACTTTCTGGCGGTTTATCCACGATTTTTACCGCGGGAGCACAAGGCGGAGTTGCTTTTTACGGCTCGACAGTTATCGGCAAAGCAGCGGAAAAATACTTTGAACAAGGGGCATCGTGGGGAACTGGCGGTGCAAAAGAACTCATCAACGAAATCATCAAGGATTTGGATAAACAATCTTTGATGGAAGAAGCTAAAACTGCTCTGAAACAAATAATGAAAAAGTAGTTTGTATAATTCCTATTCCATTGAAAATAAAAAATAATTTCCTCTCCAAAGAAAATTAGGACTGTAAAAAATGTCAGAAAACAATCCAAAAATTTATAACCAATTCGGTTATGCGGTGAATAATTCGATTAAAGCAACTGCCGCAAAAAGAATTACAGAAATTGCAAAAGATACTGATTTATTACAAGTTGCAAATAAGTGCCGTTATGTAATTGCACAATATAGAACCATAGAATTTTGTAATAAATTTGCTGAACTTTTAATTTACGGTAACGATGTTAAAAAAATCAAAGAAGAGTGCAAAAAAATATCGATATCAGCATTAGAAAAAATCACCGCACCAGTATTGGAAAAATGTGTTGATGATTATTTACTGCACGATATAACGGTTTTTCATGGCAATTTAAGTAAGTTATTAGACGAAAAAGAAAATCCCAATCTAGCTAACTTCATAAAAAATAAAAAAATTGACCTGCAAAATTTCTCAGAAAAACAACAAATTCTCATCGCATTACAAGCCAAAATCAATTTCAATAGTTGTGAAATTCTTGATAAAGAAATAATTGAAATACTCAGCAATTCAACTCTACGGCAGAAAGTTTTAATTGTGCTGTTATTCCAAGAAGAGATGGAATATTCCACAATCCGTCCAATATTAGCTGAATATACCCAAAAATCAGACTTAAAAAAAGCGGTAGAGGGGATAAAAGTTAGCGCAAAGAGTAGAGAAATTTTGAATAGTTTTTTATCTTAAAACAGCACAAATACGGAAAACCAAACTGATGTCAAATATTGAGAAATTAAAAGCTGCTTCCGCGCAAATCAAACAAATCATCATCGGTAAAGATGAAATTATTGATTTAGCAATGATTTGCCTCCTTGCTCGCGGACATATTCTTTTTGAAGACTTGCCAGGCGCGGGAAAAACCACTCTTGCCAAAGCTTTCGCCGCAACATTGGGGCTGCAATTCGGGCGAGTGCAATTTACTTCCGACCTGCTGCCTGCGGACATTATCGGTTTTTCTGTATTAAATCAACATACACAGGAATTAACATTTAATACAGGTGCAATATTTGTGCAGTTGTTACTAGCCGATGAAATTAACCGTGCCTCACCGAAAAGCCAATCAGCACTTTTGGAAGCGATGGAAGAGCGGCAAGTAACCGTAGAACAGGAAACGCGCCCTTTGCCAGAGCCGTTTTTTGTAATCGCAACTCAAAATCCGCTGGAACAAGTCGGCACTTATCCTTTGCCAGAAAGCCAACTTGACCGTTTTTTGATGCGACTTTCCTTGGGCTATCCATCACAGACGGCAGAAATTGAAATTTTGCGCGCAACTAGCCGCGAAGTGCTGCTAAAAGAAATTAAGCCGATTTTGGATGGCAAAGCGATTTTGGATTTACAAAATCAGGCAAATACGGTGCAAATTTCCGCACACTGCGCCGAATATGTGCAAAAACTTCTCACAGCAACCCGCGAAAGCAATTTCTTCATACGCGGACTTTCTACTCGTGCAGGACTTGGCATTATTCGTGCGGCGAAAGCTGCCGCGTTTTTGGACGCTGAAAATGCCGTATTACCTAAACATATTCAAAAAGTTTTTCCAGCGGTTGTGGCACACCGTCTTCCAACTCGCAGTTCTGATTTACAAAATATCGAAAAAGAAGTGCTATCTATTCTTGAAAACACAGCTGTTCCGTTATAGTTTTTACAATCTTCACGCTTAATTTATGGGTAAAAAACAAAAAAAACGCGGCTTTATTGAAAAATTTCGCGACCGTGCTTTTCGAAAAACACAGGAAGTTGCGGTTCATACCGTAAAAAAATCTCTGCGAATTCCAATTGTGCCGACTTATTTCGGGCTTGCTTATATCGGCACTTTGATTGTTTTATTTCTCTGGGTTGCCAATCATCAAATCAATCTTGGTTATGCTTTTGTGTTTATGCTCGCGATTTTGGGCATTTTTACCGCAACGATTACCGCTAGCAATCTCGCGGAAATTGAAATAAATTGTCTTACAAGTCCAAATGTTTTTTGCGGTGAGCAAGCGGTTTTTAATATTGCGGTGAAAGCAAAAAATCGCACTGCTAGTTTCTTTATTAAGAATAATTTTGACCGTGTTGAGTGTGAAAAATTAATACCTGATGAAAAAAAAATTCTCCTCTTACGGCAAAATACATCTACTCGTGGTAAATTAAAAATCCAACCTCTTGAAATTGCAACTACCATTCCGCTTGATTTATTCATTTCTTGGAATTGGTTTTTACTTAAAGGCGAAATTATTGTTTATCCCAAACCAGACGGAAATTTACCTCTTCCTTACAACTATCAAGGCGAAGAAAATAAGGACGAGCAATTAAAATTTAACTCTCTTGGTGAAGAAGAATTGGACTCTTTACGGCAATATCGCCAAGGTGATAGCTTATCGCGAGTTGCTTGGAAACAATCGGCAAGAACGGGAGAATTATTAGTAAAGCAATTTAGCGGCGAACTTAATTCAGAAGAAGTTGTTTTAGATTATGACCGAACCGAGGGAAATATTGAAGAGCGACTTTCACAGCTTGCTAAATGGGTGGTTGAAGCGGAAGAATTAAAGCTAAATTATGCGCTAAAATTACCGAATTATTTTTCCCCTCTTTCGCAAGGAAAATCGCACTATCATCATTGTTTAACTACACTAGCTTTATTTTGATTTTAGCCATTACGGTAATTATTATCTGGTCTGCTTACGATATTTTTTCGGATCTTGCTGCAAACCTGGCTTACTCCAAATACCGATTTTCTTTTTTCTAGCTTCTTCCTGTGCAACACGGTAAGACATCGGCGTATCCGAACCGTCATAGGCAACCGCATATCCCGTTTTAATCATTTGCAAATTCACATTGCATTTTTCGTCATATTGCTGCGAACAATTTAATTTATAAATTGTGCCCAACTGGCGACGATAAACATCAGGACCTTGCGAAACTAACAAAAAATCCCGTTTTTTCGGCAAGAATTTCCTTAATTTGTTGGTTGATTTTGCCCCCCAAGGTTCTTGTTTGGTTTCAGGAGCGTCAATTCCAACCAAGCGAATACGCAAATTTCGCCCCCAGCACAAGGCATCGACCGTATCCCCATCGATAATTTTTGTTAATCTGCACTGCGTAACTTCATTTTTAGCAAATGGTTCATCCTTTTTCTTTTTACCTTTTGCGCCTTCTGCGTCGGTAAAAAAGATATTAAAGAAAAGCATTAAGATAAATGACCAAAGAAAAATAGAAGCAGCACCTTTTTTATTAGCTCTTCTGCTTATTTTTTTGCCTTTGCGAGTTAATTTAAGCGCAGTTCTTATATTCATTGTTTTATACCGTTTGATATTTATATTCTATCTGTTTCTAATTTTTTAACCAGCTGTTCTATTTCTTTCTTTTGTCTTTTTCTTTCCAAACGATGAGCTTGAATTATGCACTGTAAATTTTTAGCCGCAAGATTAAAATCATCATTAATTATCACAAAATCGAATTCTTTGTAATGACTGATTTGCTCTTTTGCTTCAATCATTCTTTTTTCGACGATATCGGGAAAATCCTGACCGCGTTTTTCTAATCTCTCTCGTAGCGCGGAAAGCGACGGTGGAAGTAAAAATACGGTTTTGACATCTTTGCGTTTTTTTCTCACCTGCTGGGCACCTTGCCAATCAATTGAAAGGATTACATCTAAACCTTGATTTAATAATCCGTCGATATAACTTTCCGATGTGCCGTAATAATTATGAAATACTTCTGCGTATTCTAAAAAATCGCCTTTTTCTTTCATTGCGGCAAAAACTTCTTTGGTTACAAAATGGTAATGCACACCATTTATTTCACCATTTCTATGCTCTCTTGTTGTATAAGATACACTCTCGACAACATTATTTAACACTCTTCTAGTTTCTGCGATTAAAGAAGTTTTACCACCACCCGAAGGTGCGGCAACAATCCATAATTGTCCTTGCATTTTTTTATTCTCCGTTTTTTTGCAATTTAATTTATTCGAACTTTTTTATTCACTCACATAAATAGCGGTAAATATTTTTCTTATTCACGCCGCAATATTTTGCCAGCATTTGTGAAATAGTTTTGTTTGTAAGCCCCGCTTCTTGCAATTCCTTGGCAAATTCTAAAAACTTCGCTTCATCTTCATTTTTTTCATCACTTTTTTCCAAAATCAAAACAAATTCACCGCGCGCGCGATTTTCGTTTTCCTGCAACCAATTTTGTGTTTCAGATAACGGCATCTGTATTATTTCTTCATACAACTTGCTAATTTCACGGGCGATGCAAATTTTGCGCTCTGGCGGAAATAATTCGCGAAAAATTTCCATTGTCTCCAAAATGCGGTGCGGTGATTCGTAAAAAACAGCGGTGTGCGGATAGTTCTGAAATTGCTGTAAATAAAGAATTTTTTCGTTTTTTTTATGCGGTAAAAATCCCGCAAAAAAGAATTTATCGGCGGCAAATCCCGATGCCGACAAAGCCGCAATTAAAGCCGACGCTCCCGGAATTGGCGAAATTTTTATTCCCCGCTCCTGCGCCATTTTGGTAATCATCGCGCCTGGATCGGAAATAAGCGGAGTGCCAGCATCAGAAATTAAAGCACAATCCGCCCCCCCAGCGATTTTCTGCAAAATCCGCTCACAGACGGCAAATTCATTATGTTTATGCAATTGCAATAACGGTTTAGAGGGAATATTCAAAGCCGTTAAAAGCTTATTGGCAACTCTCGTATCTTCACAGGCAATAAATTCGACTTCTTGTAGAATTCGCAAGGCACGGCGGCTGATGTCTTCCAAATTTCCGATAGGAGTTGCAATGACAAAAAGTGTCGCAGTCATAAAAAATCCAAAAATAACCGAAGCTAATTTCTAAAATACATTTTTTCTAAATGCGTCATTTTGAGCGTAGCGAAAAATATTTATGAATCAACCGTTTAGATTCTTCGTTTTACTCCGTAAAACTCAGAATGACGAATTTTTAGAGATTAGCCAAATAAAAATATTTCCAACAATGTTCAATAAAAAAAACAAAAAAATCCCGAAACATCTCGAACGCGGTTTGCGCGGTGAAAATTTTGCCGCGGATTTTCTAAAAAAACAGAATTTGAAAATTCTAGAACGCAATTTTCGCACCCGACGCGGAGAAATCGATTTAATCGCCCAAGACGCTGAAGTTTTAGTCTTCGTTGAAGTCCGTATGCGGCAGAAAAATTCGCTGGTATCCGCAGCCGAATCCATAAATACAGCCAAACAAGCCAAATGGAAAATTGCCGCTACGGAATATTTAGCGCAAAAATTTCCATCACCGCCAGATTGCCGTTTTGATGCGATTTTAATCACAGCTGACGGCGATAATTTTCAAGATATCGAATGGATTAAAGGCTTGTTTTTATGAATATTTTTTTTACCGCCGACACGCATTTTTTCCATCAAGCTATCATCAAACATTGCGATCGCCCTTTTCATAACGCCGAAGATATGAATGAAGCAATGATTGCCATTTGGAATAAACAAGTTGCAAGAGGCGATTTGGTTTATCACTTGGGCGATATTTCCTTCGGCGGACTTAGTCAAACTTACCGACTGCTCGCGGAATTAAACGGCAAAATTTGTCTAATCGCGGGCAATCACGACGATGAAATTATTACCGACCCGTATATCCGCGAACGCTTCGAATGGATTAAAGATTACGCCGAAATCGAAATTGAAAATAAAAAACTCGTGCTATTTCATTATCCGCTCGCTCAATGGCGTAATGCGCAACGCGGTTGGTGGCATATTTACGGTCATACGCACGGCACGGTAAAACTCGCGGGAAAAGCTCTCGATGTCGGCATCGATGCCCGTGATGATTTTTCACTTTGGAGCTGGGAAGAAATAAAAACAGAATTAGAACTCCGCCCTATCCTGCCCTATCCGCCAAAACCGAAATATCCAAAACGCAAAATTTCCGCCGACGGTAATGTTGAAATCATCAAAAAAAGCGGCATTTAAGGGGTGCTTTTTCAAGATTTATAAATTAAACAATGACAGAGGAAATACAAAACACTTACAACTTAGCACGCAGTCCAGGCAAAATCATCATTACGGGCGAACATAGCGTGCTTTACGGTGCAGAAGCTCTCGCCTGCGCGGTTGCAAAATACACAAGCGTTTCATTTATACCGATAAAACGCGAAAATCAACTCGAAACTTCCATCAACGGTGAAAAAGCTAAACCACGCCCATTCGGTGCTTTGAAAAAATTAAAAGATAAGCTTGATAAACGCTTTGAATTATTCCTCGAAGGCAATCTTCCCGTGCGCAATATTTTGAGCCGCCCCGATGATTTATTGCTTTATTCCCTCACCGTCGCGGCTTCGCATCTACCGCTTCCCTTGCCCGAACCTGGACGAATCGAAAGTAAATCCGATATTCCACTCGGTGCGGGAATGGGCTCTTCGGCGGCAGCGGTTGCGGCAATGTTGAAATTAAGCCTGCATCTGCTCGATTTGCCCGAAATGAATGCGGAAAAATTCTTCGAAACCGTGCGCTTTTGCGAGCGGCTGCAACACGGAAAAGGTTCAGCACTTGACGCAGCAACCGTTACTTACGGCGGAATAATCCAGTTAAATGCCGCAAAGCCTGAAAAAATTGCAATGGAAAAATACGACGATTTTGAGCGGAATTTCTATGTTTTTTTACACGGAATTCCCGCAACCAGCACGGGCGAATGCGTAAGTTATGTTCGCAGGCATTTCGCGGAAGATACCGCACTCTGGCGAGATTTCAGTGCCGTATGCAAAGAAATTTGCAATTTAGTTAAAACCGAAAATCCGAAAGCCGAAGATTTAATCAGCGCAATTCGGGAAAATCACCGCCTACTTTGCAAAATCGGGGTTGTGCCCGAAAGTGCGCAAAATTTCATCAGCAAAATTGAAGCTGCAGGCGGCGCGGCAAAAATTAGCGGTGCAGGCGCAACATTCGGTGAAAATGCAGGAATGTTCTTGATTTATCACCAAGATGAGCAGAAATTAAAAGCAATCATCGAAAAATATCAGCCCGAAAAAATCAAAAATTTAAGTCGCTTGCAAATTGCTCCAACAGGTGCTGAAATTATTCCCAATAGTGAGTAATAAATATGTGTTATTTAATATTTATACCGACAAAATTTTTCCTTACCGTCGGATTTATTATCAAAAGATATTTTCACGGTAAAAATAGTAAGCTTCGTGATTATCGCTTACGCAAATTATTGTTTTCTGATAATCTCACGCTTTTTTTCGCCCTTTAATAAACCAACAAAGGAATTTTTATGACTGAAAGAGTATCCGTTTCAGGCTTACAACCTGACAAACAACTTTATGACTTCATCGAACAACAAGTTTTACCGAACCGTGCTGGCAATTTATCGTCAAGTGAATTTTGGGACGGTTTTGCCAAAATCGTGGCTGAATTTGCTCCAAAAAATAAGGCTTTGCTTGCTCGCCGCGATGAATTGCAAACGAAAATTGACGCTTGGCACGAGCAAAATCCAGGCAAAATCACCGACCCTGCCGCTTACAAAGCATTCTTAAAAGAAATCGGTTATTTACAAGATGAACCAGCCGATTTCCAAATTACTACCGCTAATGTGGATTTTGAATTTTCACATCAAGCAGGTCCGCAATTAGTTGTGCCGATTATGAACGCTCGCTACGCTTTGAACGCCGCTAACGCTCGCTGGGGTTCTTTGTATGACGCTTTATACGGCACCAATGCAATCGAACAATCAGGCGAATTGGCAGTCGGCAAAGAATACAATCCAAAACGCGGTGAAAAAGTTATCGCTTTTGCACGCGACTTTTTAGATAACGCTATTCCACTCGTTTCAGGTAGCCACAAAGAAGCAATCGGCTACAAGATAGTTTCAGGCAGCCTGAAAGTTGTATTACAAAATACTGAAACCGAATTACAAACACCGTCATTATTTGTCGGTTATAACGGTTCGGCGGACGCTCCAAGCTCGTTATTGTTCTTACACAACGGTTTGCATTTTGATATTGTTATCGACAAATCAACTCCAATCGGAGCTCAAGACCCTGCTGGCATTAAAGATATCATTATGGAAGCCGCTTTAACTTCGATTATGGACTGCGAAGATTCAGTTGCAGCGGTCGATGGTGAAGATAAAACGCTTGTATATCGCAACTGGTTAGGCTTAATGACTGGCACGCTTACCGAAGAAGTTACCAAAAACGGTAAAACTTTCACACGCAAACTCAATCCTGACCGCGAATACACCAAACCTGATAATTCAGGCACATTCAAATTAGGCGGTCGTTCGTTAATGTTAATTCGCAATGTCGGACATTTAATGACAACTCCTGCTGTATTGGACGCTGACGGCAACGAAATTCCAGAAGGCATTTTGGATTGCGTGATGACAGGCTTAATTGCACCGTTTGATTTATCTCGCACGGAAAACAAAAACAGCCGTTCAGGCAGCGTGTATATCGTAAAACCAAAAATGCAAGGGGCAGAAGAAGTTGCTTTTGCTAACGATTTATTTGCGGCGGTAGAAAATCTCACTAAATTACCAAAAAATACACTCAAAATGGGTGTAATGGACGAAGAACGCCGCACAACGCTTAACTTAAAAGCGTGTATTAAAGCCGCTTCTGAACGCTTGGTATTCATCAACACAGGCTTTTTAGACCGCACAGGCGATGAAATTCATACTTCGATGAAAGCAGGTGCAATGGTTCGTAAAGGCGATATGAAAAATAGCAAATGGCTTGCTGCGTACGAAATCAACAATGTACAAAACGGCTTAAAAGCAGGTTTAGTTGGCAAAGCACAAATCGGTAAAGGTATGTGGGCAATGCCTGATTTAATGGCAGAAATGCTCGCTCAAAAAATCGGACATCCAAAAGCAGGTGCGACTACCGCTTGGGTACCGTCTCCAACCGCCGCAACTTTGCACGCCTTGCACTATCATCAAGTCAATGTATTTGAAGTGCAAAAAGCGATTGAAGCCAAAGGTTTTGTTGAAACTTTGGACGATATTCTCACCGTGCCTGTGGCAGAAAACACAAACTGGTCAGCGGAAGAAATTCAACAAGAATTGGATAACAACTGCCAAGGTTTGTTAGGCTATGTAGTGCGTTGGGTAGAACAAGGTGTTGGTTGCTCCAAAGTGCCTGATATTAACAATATCGGTTTAATGGAAGACCGTGCAACTTTGCGTATTTCCAGCCAACATGTATGTAACTGGTTGGTACATGGAATTACCAACGAAAAACAAGTCCGCGAAACCTTGGAAAGAATGGCAGCGATTGTGGATAAACAAAACGAAGGCGACCAAGCATATACTCCAATGGTAGGACGCTTTGATAAATCCCCAGCCTTTCAGGCAGCCTGCGATTTAATCTTCAAAGGTACAACTCAACCGTCAGGCTATACCGAACCGTTGTTACACCATTGGAGAAGAGTGGCGAAAGGCGGTAAATAATATTATTGTCTAAATAAACAAACGCTCTCTGAAAGTGCTAACACTGAAGAGCGTTTTTGTGAAATATTTGTAAAGTATCAAAAATATACAAAGCTTGCATATATTCTGCTGCTATGGCGTATAAGTCACAAGTAGAATTAGCAATCATTGGAATTTAACAAAATCAATAATCTCAAAAATATCCGCAAGCTCATTTTGCGGATATTTTTTTTCTAAATGAGTCAAATGATGAAAAAACTTATTTCAATAGTCATAACAGCTATTCTTTATGGATGCCATACTGATGATATTTGTTCAGAGACGATTTCTAAATGTATATGTAAGAAAACACAATACAATATAACTAATTGCAAAATTTTCTATCCAAATGGAAACATCGAGCAAGAAATAAATTTTAAGAACAAAAAACTACACGGAACAATAACAAAATATTATGAAAATACTCAAATATCTTTCATTATGAATTACATAGATGATATTCAACAGGGATATATGTTATCTTTTTACGAAAACGGTGATTTACAATATTACGCTTATCTAATCGACGGACAAGAAGTAGGTAAAACAATCAACTATGAAAAAGATAAAGATATTTTTCTTGTTGCAGAGCGTGAAAATAATAAATTGATTAAAATAAAAAAATATTTCAACAATAGTGATGATAAATCTTTATTTTGGAAAGACGGTATAAAAATAAATCATTAACAGCTGCGCAAAAAGAAGCTAATATATTAAAATCTAAAATCAGAGCAAGAGTTGAACATGTTTTCGGATTTATAGTTAATTCAATGGGCGGAAAACATTGAAGAACGCATAATCTAAAGGCAATGAAAACAAGAGTTGGTTTGATGAATTTATGCTATAACTTTTTTCGATATGAGCAAATTAAGCTCTTAAATTTACTTGCTCATAAAAACTATAAAACAGCATAAAGAGTATGGAAAAAATACCGTTAAAATATAAAAAAATCTCCATCGAAAGGTGGTGTTTATTTTCTACAATTAAGTTAAATAAAAAATTATTGAAAAAATTTGACAATCAGCGAAAAATGTTAAATTTGGATGCGCCCGTGGGAATTTCAATATATTGAGAAGAAGACATATTTATGATGTATAAAAAGTTTCACGCAAACAATCTTAATTGTCCCACGCTATTTTTAACAACATTATCGTTAGCTACATAACCGTCATAATCTTTAATTATTTCAAAATAATTTGTAACCATTAAAGCCAATGCTTTTGCTAATAATGGCGGAACGGCATTGCCAATTTGTTGAAATTGAGAAAGATTTTTTTCCCACGACATTGTGGTTCTTTTTCCTTTGAAAATATAATTATCAGGAAAAGATTGTAATCTTGCTCCTTCTCGTGCAGTGAAATTTCTGTTTAAAAATGGATGAACAAAATTACTTTGAAAACAAGCAGGTAAAGTAGGAGACGGTTTATCAGGATAAGGTCTCATATTATTTTGTGAATATACTTTTCCGCTAATTTTTTCCGCATTACCGCGTTGTCTTTGCATATGTTCTTGTGGAACATCGGCTAATGATTGTCCCCAACCGATACATTTAAATCGTTCAATTAGTCTTTGCGTGTGTCGCATAGAAATATGATTATGCACTTTATTTGAGTTTTTTCTTGCCCATTTTTGATATTCATTTTGCTCTGTTTTAGCATAATCTGAATTATCTTCTCCTTGTCCTGCTTCAATTTGTGGTAAATCGGAAATTGCGTCCCATAGTGATATTTGATTGTTTTCCGTAGTTTTTTTAGGAATTAAAAGTTGTGGAACAAAAGGAAAATCATCTCGAATACCGATAAAAAATACTCGATTGCGTGCTTGTGGTACGCCATAATCAGCCGCATTCAGTTGTAGAATTTCTACATTGTAACCACAATCTTTAGCAACAGAGCAAATCACTTGTTTCACTAACTGTCCTGTTTTGGTTTTTGATGACAAAATGCCTGGAACATTCTCCATAATAAAAAAGTTAGGCTTAAAGTCTTCTACAAAACGCATATAATCCATAAATAAACTGTTTCTTGGATCTTTTGGGTCTCTAAATCCTGAAACAGAAAATCCCTGACAAGGTGGTCCGCCAATAATGCCCGCAATATTTTGCAAATTAAATTGTTTTTTTGGTTCTTTTATTTCAGTTATATCACCCACAAAAATATTAGCGTTATGTCGATTGAATTGATAAGTTTCTGCTGCCCATTCGTCTTTTTCAATGGCTAATACAGGATTAAATCCAGCCATTTCAAAACCTAAACTCATTCCACCGCAACCCGCAAATAGGTCAATAATATTGTTCATTATATTTTTCCTTGTAAAACAGTTACTAAGTGATTTATTGCGTTTTCTAAAGAAGATATTTCTAATGGTTTAAAGTATTCAGGTTTGTTAATTGGGCGTTCTACATTTCGTTCGCCTTTAATAAAAGTAAAAATACTTAAATCTACATTTTTAAACTAGTACATAACAATTAATTTATACTTTTTTCCATCAAAATGACGGTCTTTTGAGACCAATGTTTAATAAAAAATGTTTTTTCAGATCTCAGTAATGTTTATGTACATATATATATCGATTTTTTATACATTTCCGCTTAAATATTTCGCGTAAAACTGCTCAGCAAATTCATCAAATCTACCATTTTCTATTGCTACTCTAATATTTTGCATTAAATGTAAATAAAAATGCAGATTATGAATCGAGTTTAATCGGCTACCGAGAATTTCATTACATTTATCCAAATGATGCAAATATGCACGCGAATAATTTTTACACGTATAACATAAGCAATCTTCCGCAATTGGGCGAGTATCAGTTTTATATTTCGAATTGCGAAGTTTAAGTACACCGTGAGAAGTAAATAAGTATGCATTACGGGCATTGCGAGTTGGCATTACACAATCAAACATATCTATACCACGCCGAACTCCTTCAATCAAATCTTCTGGCTTACCGACCCCCATCAAATAACGCGGTTTATCCGTCGGTATTAGAGGTAAAGTGTAGTCAAGGGTGCGTTCGCGCTCATCTTTCGGCTCACCGACTGCCAAACCACCAACTGCGTAACCGTCAAAATCAATATTGAGCAAATTTTCTACCGACTCGCGACGCAGACTTTCATAAACTCCGCCCTGCACTATTCCAAAAAGGTTATTGGGATTATCTGAAAATTCCTTTTTACTTCTCTCTGCCCATCGCAAAGAAAGCCGCATCGAATCGGCAGCTTGCGCAAAACTTGCGGGATACGGTGTGCATTCATCAAACTGCATCACAATATTGCTATTCAATGCCCGTTGCACTTGCATCGATTTTTCGGGGCTTAAAAAAATTTCCGCACCGTCAATTGGCGACTTAAAACGCACGCCCTCTTCTGTAATTTTGCGGATTTTGGCGAGCGAAAAAACTTGAAAACCTCCCGAGTCGGTCAAAATTTTGCCGCCCCAATTCATAAACTGATGCAGACCGCCGTGCAGTTCTACAATTTCCGCACCAGGTCGAAGCATCAAATGAAAAGTGTTACCGAGAATAATTTTCGCTCCGATTGTTTCTAAATCTTCCACCGACACCGCTTTTACCGTCGCCAAAGTTCCAACGGGCATAAAAATTGGAGTTGGAATAATGCTGCCGTCTTGAAAAATAATTTCACCGCGACGAGCGCGACCATCCTGTTTGATAAGCCGATATTTGAGTTTGTTCATTTACTTATACACAATAAAAAGACGGCTGCTACACCGTCTTTTTTAATCTAGTTTTATTTATAAATCAACGAGATACGCCAAGTGAGCGCAGCGTTTCTTGCGTAACTCCACCGATACCGAGATTATGTTCCCGTTGATATTTTTCCAAAGCTCGCATCGTAGCTGGTCCCAAAGAACCGTCAGGCGTGCCAGTATCGTAACCGCGGGCATTCAACGCTTTTTGCAAACTGATAATCGTCGAGCTATTCACCGCCGTATCGCAAAGCACATCTTCCCAACGCATTTGTGCATCAGCAACTTTGTCGAAAACCTTAACTTCGGCGTATTCCGCTGGAATTTCCACTTCAATTTCCTCTTGCGGACGAATTTCTTTCCGCACCCGCACGGTTTGATATTCCGCCTCAACTTGCACTTTCTCCACTCGCGCTTCTTGGTCAATTTCCTGCATCGCAACGGTTTCGTATTTAGCATCAACCTCGACATTTTCGATGCGCGCTGGTTCTTTCACCACAATCCGCGTGATAGTTTCCTTCTGTTCAGGAATTTCTTCCAGCCGCACCGCTTCACCGACCGCATTAAACGCACCGCTAGTTTGCCCGCGAGCCACCATATAAGACGGACGAGAAACAATTTCATCATCAATTTCGGTAAAAACAGGATCAACAACGGTTTTTTCGATTGTGCGCGGTTCAACTTCAATTTCTTTATTGGTAGTTTTGTAAGTCGCAGGAATAATCCGTAATTCTTCGCCAGCTGGCTTCACCATTATTTGCTCTTCAATCCATTCATACTCCGCGGGGCGAATTTCGTAAGTTTTTGCCGCTTCTTTGATTGGAATATGCTCAATTCTTTCCTTAAATTGCGCAGGCACCACCACCAAAGCTTGACATTGACCTGCTTTTGCAACGGGAATTGAAAGACTGTTGGAATTTTGAGCTAGTGCAGAAAGAGAAGTTAAAGAGGTTAAAAGTAAGGCAGAACCAGAAGCGAAAATTTTGCAAATAGTGGATCTCATAAAACGATGTTCCTCGACTTGTTTTACTTATCTAAATTATGGCGAATATCAAAAACAATACTTTTGTATTAAATACACATATAAATAAATGCGAGTTAAATACAAAAAATAAAACCTGCATCGCAGGCTTAAAAAATCGCCCGCTATCCTAGCAAAAAAGCGGATAAATATCGACAAATATTTCCAAAATAACGAAAACATCAGCAGCACAAGAAAAAATTATGACCGTAACAAACGAATACAAAAATACGCATTTTGCAAGACAAACAACATACATCGGTAGATTTGCGCCCTCTCCGACAGGACACTTGCACTTCGGCTCGCTGCTCGCGGCAACTGCAAGTTATCTTGATGCAAAGGCGCATCACGGTAAATGGCTTATCCGTATTGAAGATGTCGATACCGTCCGTTGCAAAAGCGAATATACGCGGGAAATTCTTTCATCGCTGCACGCGCACGGCTTCCATTCCGATACAAAAATCCGCTTGCAATCTGAGCATTTTTCCGATTACCGCGCTGCTCTAATCAAGCTTTTACCGCGACTTTATCCCTGTTTTTGTAGCCGTAAAACACGGCAAAATTCTTTAAATAACAACGGTATTTATCCCCGAACTTGCCTCTATTCACCGCCGAATAATTTCAGTTCAGATGAGCAAAAAGCTTTCATAATCCAGAAAATCACGGAAGCTGGCACGGCAAATCAACAAGCTGCCCTGCGCTTATTTTTAGGCGATAGAAAAATAAGCTTCACCGACCGACTTTACGGAAAAATCAACTCTTCTACGGAAATTGATATGTCAGATCCGATACTTCTTCGCCGCGACGGTAACTTTGCTTATAACCTTGCGGTTGTAGTAGATGACATTATTCAAAGCATAAATTCCGTTGTGCGCGGTAAAGATTTACTCGATACCACCGCAACACAAATCGCAATTTACGAAATGTTTGGATATTCACCGCCGTCATATCTTCATTTACCGTTAATTACCGATAACAACAACCGCAAATTAAGCAAGCAAAATCAAGCTCCTTGTTTAGACAATTCAAAGGCAAGCGAAAATCTAATCACGGTGCTCAAATACTTAAATCAGGATATCAGCGGTATTGAAGATAACTTTCCGCCAGAGAAAATTCTTGCAATTGCAGTAGAAAATTGGAACGAAGAAAAAATTCCGAAAGAAATTGAAGTCATCGCTTGACATCAGTAACGGTGAATGTGCTTTCACTCTCAAATTAAAATCCCAATTGAGCGTGGGGCTCAAAACGGGAAAAGCCCTACCGTATGGCAGGGCTACAAAACAAATGAGGGCATTAGCGATGAACCAGTACTTCATCTATCTAATCATCTTCCTAATTTTGTTGCTGGTATCACTACCAGTCTATTATCACTACCAGTCTATTAAGAAGATTAGGGGGTTTTGGAGCGGCAACTCCTTGCCTCCTTCTCATTTCCTAATTATAGCAACACGCTCAATCTTTTTTCCTACCGCACCCATAACTTTTTACAAACAAACAGTCAGTTAAACTCATCACAGCAATTCAAACATTCAAAACCGCTTATTTCTTTCGCTGAATAGAATTGCGCGCTTTCTGCAAATTACTTTTTCAACAATTTTTTTCTCAAAATGGAGTTTTATTTTTATGAATAAATACATTGCCGAAATGATCGGCACAATGATTTTGGTAGTTGTCGGTTGCGGTACTGCGATGTTAGTCGGTTGTAATGCAGCTGCTGGCTCTGGTTATCTACTTACGGCTTTGGCTTTTGGTTTAGCGATTGTTGCCACGGCTTATTCAATCGGCAATATTTCTGGTTGCCACATCAATCCAGCGGTTTCGCTCGGTGTTTTACTTTCAGGAAAAATGACGGTAAATGACTTTATCGGCTATGTAATTTCGCAATGCGTTGGTGCTTTGGTTGGCGCAGGAATTTTGCTGGCGATTTTCCAACTTGGCGGCGTAACAGATATGACTGGCGGACTTGGTTCTAACGGTTTAGCGGGGGTAAATGGCAATGCTGCTGCTGGTGTTTTGGTTGAAGTTGTTTTGACCTTTATCTTCGTGCTGGCAATTTTGGGAGTTACTAGCGACAAAGCTGGACACGGTTCATTTGCTGGTTTGGTTATTGGTTTAACTCTTGTTTTGGTGCATATTTTGGGAATTGGTTTAACGGGAACTTCGGTAAATCCAGCTCGTTCATTTGGTCCAGCTTTGCTTGCGGGATTAAATAATCCTGAATCGAAAGCTCTTACTGATTTATGGGTATTCATTGTCGGACCATTTATCGGTTCAGCTCTTGCTGCTGTTACTTACAAATTCCTCGAAAAATAATCACAATCCAACAACTTGCAGAATCAAAAAAACACGGTTTTTACACCGTGTTTTTTTATTTATGCAAATCGCTTACTTCAATTTTTTATATTTAATCCGATGTGGTTGATCGGCTTCTGCGCCGAGGCGTTTATGGCGGTCGGCTTCGTATTCGGAGTAAGTTCCCGTATAAAACACGACTTCGCTATCGCCTTCGAATGCCAGAATATGCGTTGCCACACGGTCTAAAAACCAGCGGTCGTGCGAAATAACCAGCACGCAGCCTGCAAAAGACAAAATTGCTTCTTCCAAAGCCCGCAAAGTTTCCACATCTAAATCATTAGTCGGTTCGTCGAGCAGGAGCACATTGCCGCCCGTTTTGAGCAATTTTGCGAGATACAAACGATTGCGCTCACCGCCTGATAAATCCCCTACTCTTTTTTGCTGATCCGCACCTTTGAAGTTAAAGCGTCCGATATAAGCGCGGCTAGGAATGGTGTAATTACCGACGGTGATGTTGTCTAATCCGTCGGAAATTTCTTCCCATACGGTTTTGGAATTATCGAGTGCATCACGGAATTGTCCGACGAATGCGAGTTTTACCGTTTCACCGATTTCGATTGTGCCGCCATCTGGTTGTTCTGTGCCCGCGATGATGTTGAAGAGAGTTGATTTTCCCGCGCCGTTTGGTCCGATGATACCGAGCACCGCACCTTTCGGTAGATTGAAACTTAAATTTTCATACAAGCATTTGAATTCGAAGCTTTTTGCCAAATTGTCGGCGATGATGACTTTATCTCCCAAGCGGTCGGCGGTTGGAATATAGATTTCTTGGGTTTCGGCGCGTTTTTGAAATTCACGGCTGGACAATTCTTCAAAGCGAGCCAGCCGTGCTTTGCTTTTACTGTGCCGTCCTTTGGCATTAGAGCGCACCCATTCCAATTCCTGTTTAAGAGCGCGACGGTGTGCGGATTCTTGTTTTTCTTCGATTTCGAGGCGTTTTTCTTTTTGTTCGAGCCAGCTGGAATAATTACCCTGCCAAGGAATACCTTGTCCGCGGTCGAGTTCCAAAATCCAGCCTGCGACATTGTCTAAAAAATATCTATCGTGAGTTACCGCCACAACCGTGCCTGGAAAATCGTGTAAATACCGTTCCAGCCAAGCGATTGACTCCGCATCAAGATGGTTGGTCGGTTCATCTAACAGCAACATATCAGGATTAGATAGCAACAAACGGCAAAGCGCAACCCGACGGCGTTCTCCGCCCGATAAAGTCGCCGCTTTCTGTTCCCAAGGCGGAAGACGCAAGGCATCGGCAGCAATTTCCATTCGCACTTCACCGTCGTTTCCGCCGCCTGCCGCGATTTTGTTTTCCAATTCCGCTTGCCGTGCCGCTAGCGCATCAAAATCCGCATCTGGTTCGGCATAAGCGGCATAGACGGCGTTTAATTCTTCCTGCAAAGCGGCAATATCTCCGAGAGCTTCTGAAACGATTTCTTTTACCGTCTTATCGCCGTCAAGTTGCGGTTCCTGCGGTAAATAACCGATATTGAGCCCCGCCATCGGAATTGCTTCACCCAAAATATCGGTATCAACTCCCGCCATAATTTTGAGTAGCGTCGATTTTCCTGCACCGTTTAAGCCCAGCACCCCGATTTTTGCGCCAGGAAAAAACGAAAGCGAAATATCTTTCAAAATGTATTTACCGCCCGCAACCACCTTGCCAACACGGTTCATCGAATAAACATATTGAGCCATTTGTTTTTAGTCTCCAAAAAGAAAATATTTATAAAAAGTTATATTTTTGATGTTATCAACGGTATTTCAGTTTTATTTCAAGGATTTCTTTCAATATCAAGTTCAATATCCGCAACTGCTGGATTCCAAGTCATTACCCAATCGTATAAAGAATTTTTCGGCTTGATTTTCTGAAATGACTTGTAGTCCAAAAGCACATATTTAATTTCATCTTCCGAACCAATAAACATCGGGGTCGAAATATCTTCTCCCATTGCTTCGAGGTTATTTTTAAGTTCCTCAACCGACATTAAATTTTGCATTTTTGTATCTCCTTCAACTGTCAGAAAGTTTCAGAAAAATTATTCCGATAAGAATAAAAACCGTGCCGATGATTTTGAAAACATTGACATTTTCCGCGAAGAATAAACCTCCGCAAACCGCAACTCCCAAAATTCCAACCGCTACCCAAATCGAATATGCAATTCCAAGCGGTAGATTTTTGAGTGATATTCCGAGCAAAACCAAGCTTAATAAATAAGCCATTACGGTCAAAATAGTCGGTAAAAACCGCGAAAAACCATCGCTAAACTTCAAAGCCACCGCCCAGACGATTTCCAATAATCCTGCAAGTAGCAAAATAAACCAAGACATTAGTTATCCCTGTCTGGGTCGTCCCAGAAATATAGAAAAGAAATTCAAGGTCGTCCCTGAATTTTTGCGCGAAAAAATCCTATAAAACTGCTAATTTTTGACAAAAAATGCTAGCCACATCGTTTTGCTTACAATCCCGCGCTTTCTTTTTCAACACAAACAAAGGATAGAACTATGGCAGAAGAACAAGCCCAACAACCAGTTGTTCTGGAACTGAGAAAAATTTATCTCGGCAACTTATCAATCGAAGTGCCCGATGCTCCTGAAATTTTCAACGCTGAATTAAATCCGCAAATCACTCTTGGTATTTCACATCAAATCGCACAATTGAAAGAAGAAGGATTTTTCGGAGTTCGTCTTCGTTTAACGGTAACCGCAAAAAATGCCGCTGATGAAAAAGTTATTTATCTCATCGAAGCTGAACAAGGCGGTGTATTTGAAATTCGCGGTTTGGAAGAAAGATATATGCACCACGCGCTCAATGTTTATTGCACCACCACGCTTTATCCATATGCTCGTGAGACGGTGAGCTCGGCGGTTATTGATGCTGGATTTCCTCCGCTTTATCTTGCTCCGATTAACTTCGATGCAATTTATCAACAACAACTTGCCCAGCAACAGCAGCAGCAAGCAGCAGAACCAGCTGAACCAGTTGAAGGTTCTGATTCATAAAACCTCCCGCTTCAATTCAACGAAAAAACAGCAATCTAAAAAAATTGCTGTTTTTTTTATTTCCACTCAACCGTTTTCGCTCAACTTTGCACTATGGAATATCAAAAAATCAGAAATCTGCTTGACCGTCTGCTCGAATGTCCTTCGATTAGCCCGAATAATGCTGGTTGCTTGGAAATTGTTGCTGGTGAATTAGACGGTTTTAATCTGCAAAGAATTGATTTAGCCGATACCGCGAATTTATTTGCAAGCTACGGACAAGGTTTTCCGCATATTTCTTTTGTCGGGCATATTGATGTTGTGCCTGCAAATCCCGCTGAATGGACGAGCAATCCCTTTATTCCTACCGAACGAGACGGCAAAATTTTCGCCCGCGGTGCAGCGGATATGAAATCAGGCGTTGCGGCAACGGTAATCGCTGCAAAATATCTTGCGAAGTTGATGGAGAGCGAAAAAATCACGGGCACAATTTCGCTACTTATAACCTCCGACGAAGAAGCAACGGGATTAAACGGCATTGCGGCGGTGATGCCGATTTTGGCGGAGCGCGGCATAAATATTGACTATGCGATTGTTGCCGAACCGACGGCACGGGAAAATCTCGGAGATTGCGCGCGCAAAGGACGGCGCGGTTCGCTCAATTTAGAGCTAGAAATTGTGGGAATTGAAGGTCATATCGCTTATCCCGAAAAATTACGCAATCCGATTTTTCCGCTTGCGGAGATTTTGGCGCGACTTGGGGAAATCGTCTGGGATACGGGATATTTAGAATTTCCGCCGACTTCTTGTCAGGTAAGCAATTTTCAAGCGGGATTAGGCGCAGAAAATGTTGTCCCACGCACGGCAAGGGCAAAAATCAACTGGCGGTTCAATCCGCTTTACACGGAAGAGAAAATCCGCCAAATTGTGGAAAAAATTGTGGCGGAAGTTTGTGAAAAATCGACCACGGCGAATTTTTCTTGGCGACTGTCGGGAGATGCTTTTGCCACCGCTGATGAAATTATTTGCACGGCACTGTCTGATGCGGTAAAAGAAAATCTCGGCACTACGCTGGAATTTAATACCGCGGGCGGCACTTCTGACGGTAGATTTTTGGCAAAACACGGCGCAAAAGTCGTCGAATTCGGAGTTTGTAACGCCAGCATTCACAAAGCCGATGAATGGGTTAAAGCCGCAGATTTAGAACCGCTAGCCAAAATCTATTTCGATTGCGCCAAAAATATTTTTACTCATTTCAAAAATACAAAATAAAGAATAACTTATAAATTATGAATAAAGATAAAAATAAGCCATTTAGCGAACTTCATAACTGGAAAAATTTAGATAAAAATTACCAAGAAGAGTGTAAAAAATATAAGGGTATAGCTATTCCCAGCCGTGAATTTATTTGCGAGGTTTTAACAAAAATAAAAATTCCCATAACTGCCGATGAACTTGCCGCTATTTTTAACCTCAATACCGAAGAAGAAAAAATCCTTTTTCACCGCTTAAAAGCAATGCGCCGCGACGGTGAGTTAAAAGCAAATAAACATAATGAAAAATTGATATTCAAAGTAGCAAGAAATTATCTAATGAAACAAGGAGAACAAAATATGGAAAATAAAAATACGGAAATAGATACGAAAAAAAATAACAAGAGTGCAAAAAAAGCAATATTACTTGCGCAACCTGAAAATTATGCTTGGATAGAATTTTTTGATAAATCGCCGCAGGGGTTTGTCGGAGAAGATTTTCAACTCGGTGCGATGCACGGCGATGTTGTCTTAGTCGAAAAATTATCGAACAAACTTGCCGCCAATTACCACTCACATAGCCGCAAAGAAGAAACCGCGCACACAAACGCCGAAAATTACCGCGTCATCGAAATTTTGGAACGCAAAACTCCGCGGCTTGTCGGCAAACTCGAAATTGAAGACGGCGATTTTCTTCTGCCAATCAACCGTCAAATCAACTATCTGTTCTACATCACGGATAGCGCAAATCTTGAATTTGACCACAAATCTCTGCTGCTTGCGGAAATTACTAAATATCCGACCGACGAAGAATACGGCGAAGTACGACTATTAGAAGTGCTCGACGAAGAGCATACTTCGGGAATTGAAAGCATTCTCGCAATTGAAAATCACAACATACCGACCGATTTTTCCCCTGAAACACTCTTGGAAGTCGCTGATTTACCCGAAAATCCCAGCGAAATTGATTACCAAAACCGCCTTGATTTGCGCGCCCTTCCCTTCGTAACCATCGACGGTATCGACTCGCGGGATTTTGACGACGCTGTTTATGCTGAAAAAAATGCTGATGGCTACCGTCTTTTCGTCGCAATTGCCGATGTTTCGCACTATGTCCGTCCCAATTCCGCACTTGATAAAGATGCCGCAATCCGCTCAACATCGGTATATTTTCCGAAACGCGTAGTTCCGATGCTGCCAGAAAAGCTCTCCAACGGTCTTTGCTCGCTCAATCCCAATTGCGACCGCTTGACAATGACCGCAATTTTGGATATCGCCAAAACAGGAGAAATTACAAAATATGAATTCGCTGAAACGCTTATTCATTCGCAAGCACGCCTGACTTATCAAGCAGTCGAAGAATTACTTTTCACAGAAAAAAATCCCGAACTCGAAACGCAATTTGCCCAAGTTTTACCGTCGCTTACCGTCCTAAAAGAAATTTTCGAATTAAGAACAAAATTACGCGCTGCCCGCGGTTCAATCGATTTTGATATTCCAGAGGCGGAATTTATTTATGACGCAGAAGGAAAAATCGCAGAAATTCACTGCAAAGCGCGGCTTAATTCACACCGCCTCATCGAAGAATGTATGCTCGCCGCCAACGCTTGCGCTGCCGAATTCGTCGATAAAGCAAAAATTCCCGCGCTCTACCGCATTCACGATAAACCGCAAGAACTAAAAATCCAAGATTTACGCAAGTTTTTAGCGAAAACTCTCGGTCGCACGGTCAATATCCCCCAAGATTTTCAAAAAGCAGCGGCTTTTGCCAAAGTTATGGAACAAACTAAAAATCGCTCTGAATTTCAAGTGATTGCCAAAATGATGCTGATGAGCCTCGAAAAGGCGGTTTATTCCAATGAAAATCACGGTCATTTCGCGCTCGCACTCGATAATTACGCGCATTTCACTTCGCCAATCCGCCGTTACCCTGATTTACTCTTACACCGTGCAATCCGCTTTATTCTGCAAAACGGCACACGGGAAAATTATTTCTATACCGATAAAAAAATGCTTGAACTCGCAACCCAAACCACATTGGCAGAAATCCGCGCCGATACCGCTAGCCGCGAAGCCGTCGAATATCTCAAATGCGAATATTTAAGCAATAAACTCGGCGAAGAATTAACGGGCACAATCACAGGCATCACGCATTTCGGAATGTTTGTCGAACTAAATGAACTATTCATCAGCGGATTGGTGCATATTTCCCGTATAACTCCGAGCGATTACTACTACTTCAACCCCGAAACTATGATCCTATTCGGCGAAAAAACGAGAACAACTTACAAAATCGGCGATACCGTCAAAGTCATCGTCGCCAGCGTCAATAAACAAGAACGAAAAATTGATTTCGAAATGCAACCCGACAAAAAAAGAAAAAAATAGCCCGCGTCGCGCGGGAGCGGTCGCGTGCCGCGACGGGCGTTCCTTATTTGCATCTACGAGTGTCGTTAATTTATATTTATTTGCAAGACAAATCCGCCGTTTTTTGATACGGCGGATTTTTTATTTTTCACCGTCATTGCACGCCCTCTTCCGTCATTTTGAGCCGCAGGCGAAAAATCTCACCGTAACCGTCATTTTGATCGAAGCGAAAAATCCCGTCCGACCGTCATTTTGAATCGTCAGACGAAAAATCTCACCGCAACCGTCATTTTGAGCGAAGCGAAAAATCTCGTTCAACCGTCATTTTGATCCGCAGGCGAAAAATCTCGCTGCAACCATCATTTTGAGCGAAGCGAAAAATCCCGCTGCAACCGTCATTTTGAGCCGTCAAACGAAAAATCTCACAGCAACCGTCGTTTTGAACCGTCAGGCGAAAAATCTCGTTCAACCGTCATTTTGATCCGCAGGCGAAAAATCTCGCTGCAACCATCATTTTGAGCGAAGCGAAAAATCCCGCTGCAACCGTTATTCAATCCGTAAGAAAAACATCATCATTTGTCAGACATACTGATACACAACAGCAGCAAAACAGCAGTATTCGCGGTAGAAACTAGCGATTTATTTATAATACATCGGTATGAACTATTCATATGGAAATAGTTGAAAATAATTCAATTGTATGAATTTATGCGGTATTTGTTATGTACTTGAGTGGTATATCGTCGCCCCCCCAAATCGGGGTAGGCTATAATTGAAAGTAGTATTGCGCAGCGACAATTTTTAGTTATAGCCACCCCCCAAATCTTGTACGAAGTATGCGGTACAAACCATATACAAACACATACATTTGAGAGGGGAGAGTATCTAGCGATATTGGCCGTAATAAGAGCAGTTTATGGCATTCTTTATTAAGAATGGAGCTCGCGTGGTAGGACTGGTATCCACTGACCATAAACAACTTCATAACCCAGCGACACAACCGACAAGGAAACTTGTCGGTTTTGTCTTTTTTTACTCTCGATTTAGTTCTATTTTTTTTATCACCAATAAAAAACGGAAGATTTTTCTTCTGTTTTTGTTTTAATACATCAATTTTCAAAACAAATAAAAAAAATGCCTGACACAACTTCTAATATCGCTGATATCCGCCGTCAAAAACGAGCACTTCGTCGCAATTTAGCGCAGGATTTACGAGAAAATTATTCCCATCAAGCAGCACTGTTCGCGAATAAATTTATCGAACAACTCCTGAAAATCCGTGCAAAATCCATCTCTATCGGTATTTTTCTTTCACTACCAGAAGAAATTGACACGAATTTTTTACTTAAAAAATTACAAGCAAGGAATATAGAAATTTTTCTCCCAGCCGTTATTGATAAAAATACTCCTCTTGCTTGGCGCAAATTTGATGCGGATTGCGAATTTGAACAAGATACGATGAAAATTTCCACTCCTCGCGGAAAAAATCACCCTCTTCCCGATTTAGTTTTTGCCCCATTGACGGTTTTTGATGAAACTGGCACTCGTATCGGAATGGGCGGTGGTTTTTACGACCGAAGTTTTGCAATCTTTAAGCAAAATCAGCTTAAAAATAAAAAAAATATCAGCACAAAATTCACAACTATCGATAATAATTTTTTATACCATTTAGCTAATTTAACACCGCCAATATTTTGCGGTTATGCTTACTCATTCCAAAAAGAAAATTGCACTCTTCCACGGCAAAATTGGGATATTCCTCTTGATTGTTTAATTACGGAAAAGGAAATTTATATTTTTGAATAAGTGTTATTTTATTCCTTAAAGATATTCATAATTTCCTTCTAATTTCACTAAATCAGCATTAGATTTTTCCGCTAATTTTTCCACCAAATCATCATCACAAGTTCTGGAAATAAAACCATACATTGTGTTATCTCGCTGATTAGTTTCATCATTACACAACCAGAGAGTTAAATCTTCTGCTGCAAGTTCCTGTGCCGCAGCAGCAAGCAATTCTTCATCTGCTAGTGCAAACATTTCCTGCCAATCAAGTGAGCCGTGATTGCCGAAATTTAAGACAACTCCCCAATTTCTTGCCAGCAAATCAAGTTGTTCTGCTATAACTTCTAAATTATCAATTTCACCGTAAAAACCAACGCGATTTCCAAATGCTAAATACAAAGAAAACAGAATATTTTTTTCCTCATCATCATTAGCATCAATTGCTTTTTCAAATGCAAAAATATCTTCTTCTAAATCATCTATTTCAGGCAAAAATATTTCTAATAAACTTTTTGCCGCATTTGTTTCTTCTTCGCTATATGGATTAAATAACATATCTACTCCTAAAAAAATCATACTCTTCGTATTTTTTTATTATGCTCTTTCTTGTTTTTTACGGATAAAGTTACCGTTACAATAAGTTTAAGCAAAAAAAAAAAAAAAAAAACGCCTAACAAGCATTTTTTAGCAACAAAGCTTAAACTTGCCAGCCAAATTATTAACTATTTTTCAACTTTATTCTCTTTACTTTCGAGGTTTCTTATGCAGGCGAAAAAAACGCTGTTCTCAATCCTAGTTTTCTCTCTTGCGGCAATTGCTAAATCCTTTGCTGCAACTGATTTACTCCCCGATGCCGCCATTCCGAGTTCTGGTCAGAAAGTAATCATCAACATTCCGCAAGCGCGCTTATTTTTATTCGAAAACGGCAACTTAATTACAAGCTATCCCGTCGGTGCAGGAAAACCGCGCACTCCCACTCCGCTCGGTTCAAATTTTTCCATCGTATCCAAAGCCTACAAACCAACTTGGACAATCCCCGCCAGCATTCGCCGCGAACGCCGCGACGGTAGAACGCAAATTCCTTACGGCGCACCAGGACACCCGCTCGGTCCAGTTTTCGTGCGTTTTGGACCTTCTTTGGGAATTCACGGCACTAGCAATCCGAATTCAGTTCCAGGTTGGCCGTCGCACGGCTGTGTCCGTATGCAAAACCAAAATGCCTTGAAATTCGCAGCTCGTGTAGAAGTCGGCACGCCAGTGTCCGTTATCCACCAACGCTATTCCTTAAACGAAGACAGTGCAGGCAATCTCTGGCTTGGCGTGTATCCCAATAAATACAACCGCGCCGACATCAAAGCGGATTTAATCGCCGCCGTAGAACAGTGGAATGCGCAAAGTTCAAATCCCGTTGATATACAAACACTCACCGCCGCACTCAAAAAGCAAAATCGTCTTGTATGCCTCAACTGCAGCGAGAAATCTCCCTCTGGTGCTTTGCGATCGCTTGCTTGGACGAGCGGTTCTGCGGGATCTGAAAATGAATTCACGACCGTCGATGGCTATGGCGATGATTTAACCGCAAGCGAAGGCTTAACCGATGCAACGGTCGGTGAAAGCATCGAGGTTAGCGAAGATGATTCTTTAACCGCCGCGCAAGATGCTGCTGTAAGTGCAAATACTGCTACCGACAATGCTTATGTAAATCAAGTGGCAAACAGCACGGCAGAAGGCACAAATACTTTCGACAACGATTGGTCAAATGCTTGGAAAAATTCTGACGGTTCTTTCAAAAGCTTCGACGAAATTTTCCACGACGGTGGCGATCAGGGACAAGTTATTCCTGCACAGTGATTTTTTCCGCAATCTCTAAAAATAAAAAAATCCCGTTATTTATAGTCGTTTCAGTTCAAAATAAGACAAGGCAGCGAGCCGAAGACAGTATCTAGAATACGGCGAGGCGAAGCTAACGCAGTATTATTTTGAAATGGAACGACTATAACGGGATTTTTTTATTAGCAACGGTTGAGTTCTTACACAATATTTGACGGCTGACTCATATTGAATCTTTCCGTGATATTCATCGCGTTATGAGCAATTGTTGCCAGTGCCTGCGTCGGTGAAGTTGATGGCAGATGCGGTTCGTGTTCACCGATTTGCTGCCAATATTCGCAATACATCCGCAAAGTCGCACCGCGAGTATCCGTGCCAGAAAGACGGCAAATAATCCGTGCCTGCTCACCAAATTGAATTTCCAAACCTTGATTACGGCTGGTTTCACCGTTAGTCGGATCGGTGTAATCGAATTGTGCGGCGTGAGTGAGCGTCAAATTATCAAAGCGCGAACCGATGCGGTGCGACATATCCTCAGCAAAAGCGGTAATCATTTTTTCGGCGGCTTCTTTATCTAAACCTTCGTAATCAAAGCGGTTGAAATGATGTCTGCCGTAGGTTTGCCAATGTTTTTCCATTATTTCGGCAGGAGTTTTATTTTCCGCTGCCAAAATCGAAAGCCAGCAGAGCACCGCCCAAATACCGTCTTTTTCTCGGATATGGTTACCGCTAGTGCCAAAACTTTCCTCACCGCAAAGCTGGATTTTGTCGGCATTGAGAAGATTTCCGAAAAACTTCCAGCCAGTCGGAGTTTGATAGCAATTAAATCCCTTTTGCTTGGCTACGGCATCGATTGCACGGCTAGTCGGCATTGTCCGTCCGATACCTTTTAATTCTTGCAAACAGGGAATATGTGCGGAATTAGCAGCAATTACCGCCAAACTGTCGCAGGGATTGATAAAAAACTTCTGTCCCGTAACCATATTGCGGTCGCCGTCGCCGTCCGATGCCGCACCGAGAACCGCTTCGGGATATTGCTCTAACGCGGCGTTCAAATCTTGGGCATAAGACGGTTGCGGATCGGGGTGTCCTGCACCGAAATCAGGAAGCGGAATGGTGTTGATTAGATATTTTTCGTCGAGACCAAGCCGTTTGCCGAAAATTTCCAAGGCATACGGTCCAGTTGCAGCGTGCATCGCGTCAAAAATCAGCGGACGGGTTTTCAAAAATTCACGCAATTTGTCGAAATCAAACAGCTCTTCCATTAAATCGGCGTAATCCACGGTGGAGCTCACAACTTCCATTTTCGTATCTTCGATGTCATAAAAACCAACGCGCAAGGGCGGTAAGTGTTCGGTTTCGCAAATTGTGTAGCTTTCTAATTCCTTACTCGCCGCGAAAACAGCTTCGGTAACACTTTCAGGCGCAGGTTGCCCCGCATCTAAATTAAATTTAATCCCGAAATCACCACTCTTACCGCCAGGATTGTGGCTCGCCGACAAAATTATTCCGAAATCAGCTTTATTAAAACGAATTAAATGCGATGCCGCAGGAGTAGTCAGCAAACCGCCTTCCGCAACAATTAGCTTTGCCGCCTTCTGCGCTACCGCCATTTTGATGATGATTTGAATTGCTTTATCGTTGTGATAGCGACCATCGCCACCGATAACGATAGTTTTTCCCGCTACTCCTAAAACATTAAAAATTGCCTGAATAAAACTCTCGGTGTAATGCTCTTGTTGCCAATGAACGGTCGGTTTGCGAAGCCCAGAAGTGCCTGGTTTTTGATCCGTAAAAGGAGTGATTTTTTGCGTGATGGTTTGCATTGTGGTCTCCAAAAATGCGAAAAAGCCGAAATACTAATCAAAACAGCGTGAAGCATCAGATACTTCAACGCGAAAAATTAAAATTTATTTTTTTACAAATCACGAGACAAAAAAATGCAGGAACAAATCAAATCTTTATTTTTTCAAGCAATTTACAAAATAGCCAGAGAGCAAAATATCAACGAAATCCCGACCGAAAACGAAATAAATATCGACCGCTGCCGCGATCCAAATCACGGTGATTTTTCTAGCAATATCGCAATGAAAATCGCCAAAAAATTAGCAATGAAGCCGCTTGATTTAGCAGAAAAAATTACGGCAAATGTCGAAAAAATTACAGGTATCGCGGAAATTTACGCCGCCGCTCCTGGTTTTATCAATATCCGTCTCGAACAAAATTCACAAACCGCCGTGCTTTCCGAAATTTTGCGTCAAGGAGAAAATTTCGGAAAAGTGCAAGCAACCGACAAATCTCCCAAAATTCTGCTCGAATTCGTCTCCGCTAATCCGACTGGACCGTTGCATGTGGGACACGGTCGCGGTGCGGCTTACGGTGCAAGTTTGGCGAATCTGCTCAAAGCTTGCGGTAATCAAGTTAGCTCGGAATACTATGTAAATGATGCAGGACGGCAGATGGATATCCTCGCGCTCTCGCTCTACTGGCGCTACGGACAAGTTTGCGGCGACGATGCTGCGCTTCCAAAAGGAATTTACCAAGGCGAATATGTCAGGGAAGTTGCACAAGAATTATTTGAAGCGAACGGCAATTCGCTCTACCAAAAAATCAGCAATTGGGTGCCAGAATATCCCGAAGTTTGGAGCGAAGAACAAATTGACAGCGGCGCACGCGACCGTTGGATTGACGCAGCCATCGCCGCACTGAAAGCAACGCTCGGGCAAGAAAAATACGAAATCGTTTTCAATAAAGCACTCAAAAGCCAACTCGACGATATCGCCGCCGATTTAGAAGAATTCGGCGTGAAATTCGACCGTTGGTATAGCGAAAAATCACTATTTACCGAAGGGAAAATCGCAAAAGCTCTCAAAAAACTCGAAGAAGGCGGATTTCTATACGAACAAAACGGTGCAATCTGGTTCAAAGCAACCGAATTCGGCGATGAAAAAGATCGCGTCGTCAAGCGCGATAACGGCATCACAACTTATTTCGCCTCCGATATCGCCTATCACCTCGATAAATATGAACGCGGCTATGACCAAATGATTGACATCTTCGGTGCTGATCATCACGGTTATATGGCAAGAGTTCGCGCCAGCCTCGCCGCACTCAAACTCAATCCCGAACAACTAACCATCGCGCTGGTGCAATTCGCCGTGCTCTACCAAAACGGCAACAAAGTGCAAATGAGCACTCGTAGCGGTGAATTCGTAACTCTGCGCAATCTACGCGAAGAAGTCGGTTCAGAAGCGGCAAGATTTTTCTATGTCTTACGCAAACCCGATCAGCATCTCGATTTCGACCTCGATTTAGCTCTCTCAAATAGCCGCGATAACCCGTATTACTATGTGCAATACGCGCACGCCCGCGCCTGCCGCGTCCTCGAAAAAGCCGAAAACGAAGGGAAAAAATTCAGCTCCGATATCGCGGAAAAATCGCGTTCAGAATTAAAACTTGCGGAAGAAACAGAAATCGTCGCCCTACTCGCCCGCTACCCCGACACCATCATCTCGGCTGGACGGCAACTCGCACCGCATATCGTCATTAACTATTTACGCGAACTCGCCGCAGTCTGGCATCACTATTATGACGCAGGACACAAACTAATTTGCGAAGAAGAAAATCTCCGCAATGCTCGTCTGTTACTTGCATATGCGGTCAAAACCGTGCTTGCAAATGGATTAAAAATCATCGGCGTGCAGGCAAAAGAAAAGATGTAATAAAAGAGCAGCTGCTATATTTATGTCGCAGCTGCTTTTTATATATCGGAAGTTATATGACAAGCTATATTTTTATCGTTGATAGCAATACATTCAAGTATCACCTCGAATATTTATTTGCTGGAGTGGTGGTTTTTATCCAGAAATACTCAAGGGCGCATCCAAAAATTAAAAAAAATGGTTTTTTACCGCCGTCATCTTGAGCGTAGCGAAGGATCTACTGATAAGGATCTTCACCTTCGGTTCAGAATGACGAATTTTTAGATGCGCCCTCAAACAAATGCAAAGATATGTGGATTGGTTAGAGCAATATTATTTACCTAATTCACCGAATTCAGATATTCAACCAATGATAATCACTGCTAAATCAAAAGACTTAAATTGTATTAAAACTAGTATTGAATATTTCAAGCTAAAAAATAAGCAAATTCTACCGATTAAGTATGTAGAATTTGAAATAATTGATAATGAAATTATTTTTACAGAAATATTGTAATTATGAACTATATTGGATCTAAATTATCGTTATTAAATTTCATCGAGAGTGGAATAAAATCCTGCGTAGGTAGTGATTTAAGCAATTATTCATTTTGCGATGGATTTGCAGGAACAGGCGTGGTAGGAGCACATTTTAAGCAACAAACAAAGCAAATAATTGCAAATGACAACGAATATTACAGTTTTATATTGAATAAAAACTTGATATGCAATAATTTTGACATAAGAGAGTTAATTCCAACAATAGAATACATAGAAAATTTTGATATAAGAGAGGGAAAAATTTATAAATATTATGCCGCAGGCGGTGGAAATAACAGATTATACTTCACCGACTACAACGCAATAAAAATTGATACATACCGACAAGCAATTGAGAGTATAAAAAAAGATATTGGAGAACAAAAATTTTTTTTGCTTACTAGCATCATTATTAGAACAAGCAGATAAAGTTGCAAATGTAGCTTCTGTATATGGATCTTTCTTAAAAAAAATAAAAAAATCAGCAGAAAAAAATATTGAATTGAAAATATCTGAATTCACCAGAAACCAAAATAATAATCAAGTATTTAATTTAGATATTTTAGAACTACTTGATAAAGTAAGTGGTGATATTTTATATTTAGATCCGCCTTACAATCATCGTGAATACGGTGCGAATTATCATTTATTAAACACCATTGCTTTATATGATGATTTTATTCCTAGCGGAAAAACAGGATTAAGAGAGTATAAAAAGAGCTTATGGTGCAAAAAAAAATATGCAACAGTAGTATTTGAAGAGACTATTAGAAAAGCAAATTTCAAATATATCTTTTTCAGTTATAATAACGAAGGGATTATAAATAGCGACGATATAAAAACAATATGCGCTAAATACGGAAAATATGATTTATTCACACAAGATTATCGCCGTTTCAAGGCCGATAATAAGCGACTACAAAAAGCCAATAAAACCGTTGAATATCTACATTTTCTAGAAAAAAACGGTTAAATCTAACTAGGAATTCCAATGTCAAATAACAAAAAACAAAATGCGGCAATCACTGCGGTGATTTTAATTCGCAATATTGCAGTAACAATTGCAGCGGTGGTAGCGGTAATTGTAATGTTAAGTATTTTTTTCCGCGATGGGGATAATCCAAAGCAAAAACAATCGAAAAAAGATACAAAAACAGTGCAGAAAAATAAACCAGAAGAAGAAAAAAATACAGCTGAAACAGCAACAAAAAATAAACCTAATACCGCAAAATATAACTTCTCAAAAGAGCTGCAAGAGCGTGATAAAGAAGTGCAAGAGACGGTAAAAAGAAAAATCGAAACCAACAACCTCACAACTTCACAGCGCAAAGGACAAAATTACCGTATTCAAATCGGTAGTTTTAAGGATAGAGACAATGCCGATCGCCTGCGTGCCAAGATGATTTTGCGTGATTATCCCGTGCAAATGGCAGAAACTCGCACCGACGACGGTAATATGTTTGTCGTACAAATTGGACCGTATTACAGTCAATCTGAAGCAATTCGCATTAAAGGTAAATTGGAAAAAGAAGGGATAAAAGACCCGAGAATTAAGAATTACCGTAATTAACCGTAATTAAAATTAGTCAAGACTTATCCGAAAATAAAGCAATAAATATGAACAAAATAATCTATACAGTGTTATTTTTACTACTCACAACGGTGATTCTCAACGAAAAATATCACCGCGAAATTATTGAAAAATTTTATCAACCAAAAATGGCAATTCCGACCATCAACAGTAGTGAAAATAAAACGCAAGAGTCCTTTTTTTACATTAACGAAATTCGCCGTAAAGCTGGTTTGAATGTGCTGGAAAATAATCAGCTTCTCAACCGTGCTGCTAGAAACCACGCGGAATATTTGGTAATAAATAACGATAGCGGACACGATGAGCTGCGAAATAAAGTCGGTTTTACGGGAATTTCTCCCACTGAAAGGGCTTTTTATGTCGGTTATCAAGCAACGGTAAGTGAAAATATTGCTTTTAATTCCTTTAATCAAAAAACTGCAATTGATAATTTAATGACCGCTATTTACCACCGCTTCGGTTTTTTAGATTTTCAAATCGATGAAATTGGCATAGGGAGTGGAAAAATTGATAATAACAGTGCTTTTGTTTTCGTAATGGGAAATAAAAAAATGGAGGAATTTTGCCGCGCTGGACGACAAGTTATCGAACAAGGTAGTTTTGTTTATGGATTTTGTAAGAATGAGAAGCTCGCAATCCGCTCGGATATCTTCCGTAAAATCAAAAATATCAATTCCGCTGAATTTATAGTTTTTCCCAATGAAAACTTAAATAGCAAGATTTATTTTAGCAATGAGACCCCAAATCCAGTTCCTGAATGCAAAATAACCGCTAATCCAATCAGTATTGAATTTAATCCTGAAACGAAACCGATAAAAATGCTTGATTTTGCCGTTTATGATGAAGCTGAAAATAGGATAAAGAATACAAAAATTTTGACCAAAGAGACCGACCATAATAAAAAAATTACTGAAAAACAATTTGCTCTTTTTCCATTAGATGTTTATGACTTTGGAAAAACATATAGAGTGGAATTTTCTTACATCGAAGGGGCAAGAGAAAAACGCGTAGATTGGCAATTTCAAACTAGATTTCCCGAACACGATTATTTTATTGTCGAAAATGATGACAAAATTTTCGTTGAAAAAGATAAAACTTACGATTTATTTTTTAAGCCTGAAAATTGCAATGATTATTTAGATTCCTATCAACTTTTATTTCCACGCAATGTAAAAATTGATATCACTAATCCAGAAAGTAATATGTTGCGGATTAAGGTTACTGGTAAAGGCAATGCCCGTATAAATATTCGCACAAATAACGGTAAAAAAATCACTATTTTCAGCTCTAAATAATACTTTATTTATTCCTACAAATGAATTTATACCCTAAACTTTCCATCGCTCCAATGCTTGATTGGACCACGCCCGAATGCCGTCGTCTGCACCGTTTATTCAACCCAGATGCCTTGTTATACACGGAAATGATTGCAACTGGCGCGATTATTTACGGCGAGCGCGAGCGACATTTGCGAAATTATTCTCTCGACAAAACCGTCCTGCAACTTGGCGGCGGCAATCCTGATGAACTCGCACGCGCGGTATATCTCGCGCAAAATCACGGTTTTACGGAAATAAACTTAAACGCTGGTTGCCCTAGCGACCGCGTGCAACACAATGAAATTGGCGCGATTTTGATGAAAAATCCCAAAAAAATTTGCAGTTGTTTGACCGCGATGCAGCGTGAAAGTTCCGTGCCGATTAGCCTCAAACACCGTCTGGGGGTTGATGAGCAAGATGAGCGGCAAGTTATTGATTTTATTGATGAAATATTGCAATCTAGTCCTTGCCGAACCTTCATCATCCACGCCCGCAAAGCTTGGTTAAATGGTCTTAATCCCAAAGAAAATCGTGAAATTCCGCCGCTCAACTATGATTTGGTGTATGAAGTCAAAGAGCGTTTCCCCGCTTCAACGGTGATAATTAACGGTGGAATTAGCACATTATCCGACTGTCAAAAACATTTGCAATACACTGACGGAGTGATGATTGGCAGAGCTTGTTATCAAAATCCCTATTTAATTTCTGAACTCGCTGAATTAGAAAATAAAAAATCCCCCTCTAAACTAGAAATTCTGCAAAAAATAACCGCACTGTTGATGCAAATTTTAGAAGATGGCGAATTACTTTCAAGCTACACAAGACACTTATTAAATCTATTTGACGGAATAGCTGGGGCAAAAAAATACCGCCGAATTTTAAGTGACGAGGCAAGAGATAAAAACGCCGATATCACAATTTGGCAAAAGGCATTAGAAGCGGTAAAAATCAGCGCATAGTTATAATTTATACGGAATAAAATAAATGCTAAAATACTTTATCGACTCACACCTGCATTTTGATTTTTATCCGCAAAATAACTACGAGAGTATAAAACAAAATATGCAAGAGCATAATATTTTTGCCGCAATTATTCCTGCAATTCATATAAATAATTTTTCGACAATTCAAGAAATCTGCCGCAAAAATCCTGCTTATTTTTATCCTGCTTACGGTTTACACCCTTGTTTTCTAGAAGCTCGAAATATTCAGGAAAATTTATATTACTTAGATGATTTTTTAGCGCATAATCAGACAATTGCCATCGGTGAATGCGGTTTGGATTTTTACTCTGATATCGACCGTGCTTTGCAAATTGAAGTATTTTTATTTCATATTGAATTAAGCAATAAATATAAACTACCGCTTATTATTCACGCCAGAAAATCATTAGAAGATATTTTGCAAATTTTGGAAAAAAAATCTCCGCATAAATTTGTCATTCACAATTTTTCTGGCTCGGATATTCAGCTGAAAAAAATATTTGATTTAGATGGCTTTATCGGAATTGGTAGAAGTTCGGTTTATCCCAAAGCTTTAAGATTACAAACGCAACTCGCTAACATTCCAAATAATCGATATTTACTCGAAACCGATGCACCGAAAGATATAAAAACTAAATATCCAGAAAATAATCCTACTTTTATTCATCAAGTTGCAAATAATTTAAGCAAAATTCGTGCGGTAAAAATAGAGCAAATAGTGGAAGAAAATATCCGTAACAGTGAGATTTTTTTTCAGCATTCATTTAGTTATAGTCGTTCCATTTCAAAATAATACTTCGTTAGCTTCGCCTCGCCGTATTCTAGATACTCTCTTCGGCTCGCTGCCTTGTCTTATTTTGAACTGAAACGACTATAAAAATAACAAAGAGTGCATTTTTTACGGCATATCTTCATCATCGTAATGCGTTCTACGCACATCTTCCAAATCCGCAAAACGGGAATTCGCCGCCTGAAAATACAAATTAACCGTGCCAATTGCGCCATTACGCTGCTTGGCGATGATGATTTCCGCCGCATTCGCGTCCGCCGACGGGTTATAAACAATATCGCGATACACAAACATAATCAAATCCGCATCTTGCTCAATGCTGCCTGATTCGCGAATATCGGACATTTTCGGGCGTTTATCGGTGCGATTTTCCACGCTACGGTTGAGCTGCGAAAGCGCAATAATCGGCACATTGAGCTCCTTAGCAAGCAATTTAAGCCCGCGCGAAAGCTTACCGACTTGCGTTGCCGTGCTACCGTTACGGTCTTCGGGAAGTTCCATCAATTGCAAATAATCCACCACAATTAAGCCCAATTCACCAACTTCTTTTTTCAAGCGTCGCGCCCGAGTTCGCAAACCAGTAATCGACAAACTCGAACTGTCATCAATAAAAAGCTGCATACGGTGAATGCCGACCAGAACGCTACGGAGCAAATCCATATGCTGCAAATGCTCACCGCGGCGCAAAACTTCGTGGGGAATACTGCCAGTCGAAGACATCAAGCGCAAACACAAAGAGCGCGCTGGCATTTCCAAAGAAAACACCGCAACGGGCATTGATTGCGCGATATTGGCAGCAATATTCATCGAAAAAGCGGTTTTACCCATCGACGGTCTGCCGCCGACAATAATCAAATCGCCAGGTTGAAATCCCGAAGTAACCGCATCCAAGCTCTTAAATCCCGACGGAATGCCCGTAATGCCGTTTTTCACCTCGGCGAGCGTTTCCAAATAATTCAAAGTCTCCGCCACGACTTTATTTATCGGCACCAAGCCTTCATCGTCGCTGCTGTATGTTTCACCGATTTGCAGGACGCGCATTTCCGCTTCGTCGAGCAATTCGCGTGAATCTCGTCCCTGCGGCTCATAAACCGCTTGGCTAATTTCGTTACAAGTCGTCAGAATGCGGCGTTTAACGCTTTCCTCGCGAACGATTTTGGCGTAAGAAGCGGTATTTATCGCCGACGGTGCAGTTTCCGCCAGTTGCGTTAAATATTCCCGACCGCCGCATTCTTCCAGCGTTCCGTTTTTAGAAAGCTGCGCCGAAACCGTCGGTAAATCAAATGGCTCACCTCTATCCGCCAACTGACTAATCGCCTCAAAAACTAGCGCGTTTCTTTTGTAGAAAAAATCGCTTTTATCAACTAAATGCGCAATGACATCCCAATGTTCATTACAAATAAAAAGCCCGCCGATAAGCTGTTGCTCACTTAATTCATCACGGGGAATTTCATTATTTTTCGGTTCGATGTTGTCTTGGTATTGCATATTTATTTCTCAAAGCACTTATAGTCGTTCCACTTCAAAATAATACTGCGTTAGCTTCGCCTCGCCGTATTGAAATACTGTCTTCGGCTCGCTGCCTTGTCTTATTTTGAATTGAAACGACTATAAAAATCAAACTCCGCGAAAATCTCCGCCCGCCAACCTTGTAACAAACGGCATTTGCTCCGTGCTTGCTCATCTTCTGCCAGAACAAATTGCCGTTTATCGTTTTTATTAGCAAGCAGCAATTGGGCAATTTGTAATTCAAGCGAACGGCGGCTAATAAATTCCTCTAACCGCGCAAGCCGCGCCTTCTGCTTACGGTTAAGCGCGGTATTGCGCGGACGATTGGGAAGATTTTCACGGGCAGAAGTAAAAATTTCCTCGGCAAGCACTAATTCATTCAAAATAGGATTTTTTTCATCAAGCAGTGCAAGAGCGGAAAAAATATCATCGGGATAACTGCGCGCAAGCTGCCAAATTTGTCCGTCAGAAAGCAATTTAGAACGGTGAATATCAGATTTTTTGGCCGCAATATCACGAAGTTGCAATAAAGCTTCCGCCATCGCCCGAAATTTATACGGCATCTGCACGGCATTTTGCAAATTAAACCAATGCTCCTTTTTATCAATACGGCTCATCACCGTCTGGCGCAGATTTTCATTTTCCTCATAAAAATAATGCAGGCGACCAAGAGCACGCAATTTGTCCAGCAAAATCGGAAAAATTTCCGCCAAATAAAACACATCGACTGCGGCATATTGCAACTGTTCGGAACTTAACGGGCGCGAAAGCCAATCACTACGGCATTGCGTTTTGTCAATTTCAACCGACAAAATTTTTTTACATAAATCGGCATAGGAAATTTTCCGCGTCAAACTCAAAAAAGCAAAAGCAATCTGACAATCGGCAATCCTTTGCGGTAAATCTCCCGCAAGACGAAAAATAAGCTCCAAATCCTGCTCACCAGAATGCACAACCAAAGGCGCAGAAATTAAAAGCAAATGCCGCCAAAATTCTTGCAACGGAGAAGTTTCAGGGTCGCAAAGCAACACTTCAGCACCAGCTTGGCGCAATTGCACAAGAGCTAATTTCGCAGAATAAAAATGCCCACGAACAAATTCACTGTCGTAGGCAATAAATTTATCGAAATCCAGAGCTGAAACTATTTCAGATGCACTCGCAATTTTCCATTGCACTTAAAAATTTCCAATAACAAATTATTTTTTTTGCGGAAAAATTCGCATTGCAGGCGCGGGTTCGACAATTCCTAAAACTTCGGCAAATTCCTGCAAAACTCCGCGATAAACCTCGTATTTGAAATGCACTACTCTGTCTAACGGTTGCCAATAATCCACCCATTCCCAAGCATCAAATTCAGGATGCGCAACCTTATCCACCGCAATTTCTCTGTCAGATGCTGCTTTATAACGAATTAAATACCAGAGCTGACGCTGACCAATACATTGAATGCCAAAATTTTTACGGCGACGGTAACGCGACGGCAAGCGGTAAGAATAAAAATCACGGCTTACCGCCAAAATCTCAATTGCATCCGCAGAAATGCCTGTCTCTTCAAAAAGCTCTCGTTTTGCCGACTGTTCGCTATCTTCCCCCGCTCGCATTCCACCTTGCGGCAACTGCCAAGCATTATGAGCAGCAATCCTGCGCGCAAAAAATACCTGATTTTGCTGATTAACCAGCACAATCCCAACATTAAATCGATAACCGTAAGCATCAAAAATACTGTCATCTTGACGATTCTGTCTATACATAACAAATTCACATAAAAATTAAATTGCCGTTATTTTATGGTCGCCAGGTCGCGGCGACCCGACGCGGTCGCCCGCTGCGAGCGGGGGCGAATCCTTATTTGGATTTATGAGTGCCGTTAATTTGTATTTATTTGCAAAACAAATCCGCTGTTTTTTACGGCGGATTTTTTGTTTTTCACCATAATTGCAAGACTTGCCAACGGAAAGTCGTGGCAATCTACTTACCGCGACCGTCATTTTGAGCCGCAAGCGAAAAATCTCGCTGCAACCGTCATTTTGAGCCGCAGGCGAAAAATCTCACCGCAACCGTCATTTTGAACCGTCAAACAAAAAATCTCACCGCGACCGTCATTTTGAGCTGCAGGCGAAAAATCTCACCGTAGCCGTTATTCAATCCGTAAGAAAAAATACCATCATTTGTCAAACAAGTTGATACATAACAGCAGCAAAATAGCAGTATTCGCGGTAGAAAATAGCGATTTGTTTATAAGACATCGGTATGAATTATTCATACAGAAATAATTGATGATAATTCAATTGTATGAATTTATGCGGTATTTGTTATGTACTTGAGTGGTATATCGTCGCCCCCCCCCAAATCGGGGTAGGCTATAATACTCAATACCCAGTCAGTGCAGTCTCCATTGTTATAGCCGCCCCCCAAATCGGGCTGGGCTATAGTCCTCACAATGTGAGACTATAGTATTCCTGAATTAACAGGACTGTAATAAGAGCAGTGTGGTTAAAAGAAGCTCGCGTGGTATATGTGTGCATTCGCATA
>JAGBJT010000029.1 GCA_017934275.1 Cardiobacteriaceae bacterium
ATCTCTTTCGTGCTTTAATTTATAGGTGTTCGCCATAATTTTTACCATTCTTTGACTAAAATTAAGTGAAATAATTATAGCAGAAAATTGAAATTTTAGGAATGTTTTAGAAGAATTTTTGAATTTTTAGATGCGCCCTATGGTTATTTGCTGAATATAAGCAAATTTAACGCTTAAATCTATTTGCTGTGTAAAAATATATACAAAAATATTAAAAGACTTGATGAATGAGGTAATAATTTGGTATTGAGGTAGGAGAAGATAATATTATCTCCTTATTAATCCCATACATTTTCTTCATCTAATTTGGCAATAAAATTAAACTGCTTATCAACGCATATATAAGCCATAGTATATTTCCCAATCACGAATAGCAACAGTACATCTGTATGCTTAGTTTCCAATTTTGCTAACTCTCGCTTACTTTCTTCTCGCGCATACATTCGAAAGTGCTTTCTAGCATCTCTATTGATTCTTTCGATTTCTTCTGGTGAAGCTTTGCTTAAAGGTTCTAGAATATTTTTTTTATCTTTGATGTGATATATGCCAATGGGAACAGATTTAATTTTGGAATTAGCGAATTCGCTTACATTCATTGAGCTGTATTTTTTATCATCTTTTACATCCTGATAAGGAAGTATAATTGTAGTGCTATCTGAATAAACGATGGTTACATATGGTCTTCCATTATATACAGCCCAAAAGCCGTAAATAAACGCAGATAACTGAATAAGTGCAACTATAGACAAATCCGTAATAATTTCTCTTTTCGGTTTTGTGTGATTAAAAACGCAAAATGTAATCAATGGTCCTAACACTGCATCACAGAAAAACATAAGGCATAAACCTTGAATGCCACCAGCCATATTGAAATAAAAAGACGGATACAGCGATAAACAAAACCACACGGTCATCAATATAAATATTACAAACGATATTGAAAAATGAATGCCAGCAGCAGTCGCCTTTGTTTTTAATAGTTTGGGAGTATCCATTAAAACCACCTCATAAAAAAATAAAACCATTCTGAAAAATTTTAGAGTGGTTTTATTTTAATCAAAATTTCTGGATAGCTTAAATACAACCGTTCGGTATAAATTTGCTCTTGAAAGTACTAGTGCGCGTAATAGAGCACTTCCAAATATCTTGTTTTTTTGCCATAGTTAATTTGGCGTTTGTAATACTGTTGAGTGCCTTGTCGCCGAAAGTAACAGTAACGCTTTTGAAAACAGAACGACCGTTTTCTTCAATTATGGTCAATTCAGCTTTTGATAACAAATTAGAGTAGGGTTGTTCTTTTAGCCCCAAATATTCTTGAACCGTCCCTCTTGCATCTTTTTCTCCGTCATCAGCTGGAATGAGTGTAGGGATATGATTCGTATAAGCGATAATATCTGTATCACGAGCAAACTTGCTAATCTCCCAATAAACCCTAGCTACTTGTGATTTGGCAATATAGTCTTGATACAATGGTAACGCAACCGCCGCAAGAATTGCAATAATCACAATAACAACCATCAGTTCGATCAGCGTGAAACCTTTGTTTTTCATTTTAATTCTCCAAAAAATTATAAAAATAACTTTCGGAAGAATAGCAACTTTTATGCCACAAAAGTTTGTCTAACCCGTTGAATTTTAAGCAAAAATGATAATTTTAATTGCAATTCGCATGGCATACGGGAATTTGTTCATCGTGGAGAAAGAATTTTTTTGAAATTAGGAAAATAGCCTTATAATTTTTCAAATAACATTTATTTGCAACTTTCTAATCAGGAAACACGGAAATTTATGAGTGTTAAAAATATCTGTTTGATTGGTTTTAGCCACGACACGGAAGAGAAAATAAAAAAACTATTCGTGGATTATCTTGAACCAGATTCTGTGCAATTTGTGTATGCTAACGAGAAAAAGAGATTAGACGGAGCTGTTGTTAATGCAGCTTTGTTGGATGCACCGCAAATTCAAAAATATGTGCAAACTGTTAGATATCCGATTGTTTGCGTTTGCCAAAATAAAGAATCAGAACGCAAGTCTCAACGCTATCGCCTGCAAGCAATTAGCTCTATCGATCCTAGCAGCAGTTTGGTGCGGGTGTGGTTATCCAAACTGCTTGGTGGCGAAGAATTATTGAAAAAAGATAGAGCTGCCGCAGCTGGCAGAGTTGCAGCACAAAGACAAAGTCTGCCGACACTATCTTCCGAAGTCGTTTTGCGTTCTATCAAGCAAAATGCCAACAAAATATTCCGCGGTCAAAATGGGGATCACATCACTTGGGTTTGTCCTGCACAAGATGTGGTTTTTATCAACTACGCTCGCGACAGCATTCTCGGCTATGAAAAATGGGAATGGTGCGAAGTTCCAGAAGAAGATATTCCGTTTTATGCCCGCAAGTTGAAGAAAGATTTATGGTTATTTGAAACGCTTTGGCATTCGAATATTGACGGAAATCTTTACATTAACGATAACGCGAACTTCCGTCTTTTGCACTGGCCGCAACCGATGAGCCGCCTTGGACGCACGGAAGCATTAAAACTCGCGGCTTGTGCGCAGGCTACTTCGGTAAGTGTTCAAGCTTTTCAACAAAAAACAGGTTATTCAACCGAGTTGATAAATAGATTTTTACTCGCGACTACGATGGCAGGGCAAATTGAAGAAGTTCTTGACGGTGTGCCAGTAAAGATAACAAGACAACAGCAATTACGGCAGGAGCACAGAATCAGCGACGGACAGCAAAAGAAAGAAAAACTTTCGCTTCTTCAACGCTTGCGTGCAAAACTTGGTATTTAATCGCTCACTCAACACATTGAATATTTAAGATGAAAGAATTTAAGATTATTTTCGCTGGCAGTATGGGAGCGGGAAAGACTACGGCAATTCAGGCTCTTTCTGATGAGGCGGTAGTTTCAACTGATGTTGCCAATAGCGATAAAAACGCAAATAGCAAATTGTTCACCACCGTTGGTATCGATTACGGTCAAATTTTTCTTCCGCCTGATGTAAAAATTGGTCTTTACGGCACGCCTGGTCAGGAAAGATTCGAGCTTGTTTGGCGGATTGTTACCGAAGGGGCACTCGGAGTTATCGTTTTAATTGATGCCTCGGCTGCGAAAAGTGCGCAAGAGCTTCCGTATTATGTGGAATATTTCCATAATCGGAATATGGATCACATTGTTGTTGGTATTACTCACGCGGACGAAATTGGCAATGATGACCACCTCACTCTTGACCGTGCATTTGAGCTTTTAACGGAAAGAGAATTGAACTTCCCGATATTCGAAGTCGATGCCCGTGAGAAGGAAGATATAATGCTTTTGGTTGAAACTCTCATTACCTCTATAGAAGCAGACTTGATTTAATAAGGAAAAATTTATATGGCTACTCTTGAGGAATACCGTAATCCCGATTTTGTGAAAGCTTGTGATGTTGAGCTTGAAGCTTTTGTTGCGGCTAATTCTGGGGTAAATACGATTCTGATTACTACACCAGATGGTTTTACTATTTCTTCTGCTGTTAAAGATGACAATAAACACAATATGGATAACTTGGCGGCGGTTGGTTCAACGATTTTTGCGCTTGGTGCTTCGGCATCGGATCAATTGGAACTTGGCGTTTGCAATTCGGTAACGATCGAAAATCAGCAAGGACGGATTTACATTTGCGCGATTGAAGGCGGTAAAGATAAATCTTTGGTTTTATTTTTAGAGACTTCGCAAAAAGCTATGCTGGCAACGATTTTGCACGCTTCTCGCCGTTTAGTTGAAGCGGTTACCAAAAAAATGGATTTAATCGGTTAAGTTTTCTTGACCGTTTTTTTACAACCACATTTCAAGAGACACTCTTTATGAAAAAAACTCTACTTTTTACCTTAATGTTTAGCCTTCTTGCTGGCTGTTCTATGTTTGGAAAAGACAAAGCGGAAGAAGAAAAAGCAACACAAGAAGCAGCCGCTGCCGAAGCTCAACAACAACAAGTTGATGAAACTGCTGTTGATTTAAGTAAAGCGGAAGGACAGCCGAATATTGTGCAAGCTAATATTCCTGATGCAGTTGCAAAACAGCTGAAATTAAAGAACAAATCTGTTCCTGCGGTAATTGCACCGCGTGATGCGAACGGCGTAAATGCAACCATTAAAATGATGAGCGTTGCTGGACGAGCACAAATTGGTAAAGAAAATCCAGAGCTTGGAAAGATTCTCTCTAAAAAGCAACAAGTTTTTGCATTAGCAGCTGATAATAACAATCCAGTTGCAGCGTTGAATATTGCGGTTGAGGCACTAAAAAATTGCCCGAAAGACTCTAATGCAGCGATTTTGCTCAATTTTCCAAAAGAAGCTCAACTTTCAGAAGAAATTGCACAGTTAGAGAAAAAATGTAATACCAAATTGGTTTATTAAAAAAAATTGATTTTGTTTCATAGCAACTCCTTAAAAAGCCTCCGTCTTGGAGGCTATTTTTTTGATGAAATAAGCTTGTTTAACGGGCGAGCTTATTTTTTCACCGCTTCGATTTGGATTTTGATTGCAACGGATTTACTAATTTTGTCGGCGAGATAATCGATGCCGAAAGCGGTTCTATCGATTTTTGTGCTGAAATCACCGCCGCAAACTTCCGCCTTAAACATTGGGTTTTCGTAGCAATTGAATTGTTTAGCTTTGAGCGTTACGGGATTAGTTTTTCCTTTAATTGTGAGTTTGCCTTCGACTTCGGCGAGTTTGCCGTCTTTGAAGATAAATTTTTCGCTCTCAAAGCTCATTTCTGGGAATTTTTCTGCATCGAATAAATCGCTGGATTTGAGGTGTTCGTCGAATTTAGCGTTACCGCTATTTAGTGCCGAGAGTGGAATTTTGATTTCGACGCTACCCGTTTCTTTTTCTTTATCGAATTCGATTTTTCCTGTTAATCCGAAAAATCCGCCGACATTGGAGCTGGTTTGAAAATGGTCGATTTTGAAGCGAGCGTTAGCGTGATTGGGATCGATTTCGTATTCAGCGGCGGTGGCGGTTAAAAATATGCCGCAAATTAAAGAAGCGAGAATTTTTCTCATTTAAGTCTCCTAGAGTGATTGAAAAGGGCGGTGATTTTATTCTTTTTTGCTAATAAAACAGCGAAGACTTCCGACAATTTTTTACTCACGGATTTAGTAAAAAATTTAGACTATTTTGCGGCTATATTGCGCTTGGCTGTTGTAAAATCCGCCTGCTTCTTGCTGACAAAAATTGTCAAAATTTTGGCAAATTTTGTCGCTATCGAATTTTTAATCTAGGAGAGCAACAATGCAGATTGGTATTCCCAAAGAGACCATCAACGGCGAACAAAGGATTGCAGCCACCCCGAAAACTGTCAAAGAATTACAAAAACTCGGATTTGAAGTATTAGTTCAATCTGGTGCTGGAATGGGCTCGCAGATTAGCGACGGTGATTATCGTGATGCTGGCGCAAAAATTGTCAATGAAGATGCAATTTACGACTGCGGCGCGATTTATAAGGTTAATCCACCGAGCGACGATGAGCTCAAAAAAATCAAAGACGGCACAGTTTTAGTTGGGTTTATTTATCCGCGCACCGACAAAGTTTTGCTAGACAAATTGGCGGCTCGCAAAATTACGGTTTTGGCGATGGATATGGTGCCGAGAATTTCCCGTGCGCAATCTTTGGACGCGTTATCCTCAATGGCGAATATCAGCGGTTACCGTGCGGTAGTTGAAGCGGCAAGCGAGCTTACTCGTTCTTTTGGCGGACAAATTACCGCAGCGGGCAAAGTCCAACCTGCGAAAGTTTTGGTTATTGGAGCGGGAGTTGCGGGACTTGCAGCGATTGGTGCGGCGAAATCTTTGGGTGCGATTGTTCGTGCTTTTGATACTCGGGAAGAAGTTGCCGAGCAAATTACTTCGATGGGCGGTGAATTTTTACGGCTCGATTTTGAAGAAAAATCCGACGGCGGTGTCAATACTGGTTATGCCAAGCAGATGAGCAAGGAATACATCGAAGCGGAAATGAACTTATTCGCCGAACAAGCAAAAGAAGTCGATGTAATCATTACTACCGCGGCGATTCCAGGTAAAGAATCTCCGAAATTGATTAGCAAAGAAATGGTTTCTTCGATGAAACGCGGTTCGGTGATTGTTGATTTAGCCGCGGCTGGTGGTGGAAACTGTGAGCTGACGGTAGTCGGTAAAAAAGCTATTACCACCAACGGCGTAACAATTTTGGGTTATACCGATTTGGCAAATCGCTTACCTGGTCAAGCATCTCAACTTTACGCGACGAATTTAGTCAATCTCACCAAACTCCTTTCACCGAAAAAAGACGGCAATATCGAAATCAATTTTGAAGATGCGGTAATCCGCAATATGACGGTTGTTAATGATGGAGAACTGTCATTCCCACCGCCAGAAATTTCCGTATCTGCTGCTCCAAAAGCCGAAGAAAAAACCGCAGAAGGCGCGCAAGAAGGCGAAGCTGAAATCGAAGTCGATACTCCGAAAAATCCTTGCGTATTCAAATGGGGATACAAAGCGGCTTTACTTTTAGTCGGAATTTTGCTTGTCGGTGCAGCACCAGAGGCGTTTTTGAATCATTTGATGGTGTTCGTGCTTTCAATTGTGATTGGCTACTATGTAATTTGGAATGTTTCGGCATCTTTGCATACGCCTTTGATGTCGGTAACCAATGCGATTTCAGGAATAATTATTGTCGGTGCGATGGCACAGCTCGGTGGCGGTAGTTGTTTTGCGAGCATTTTGGCGTTTATTGCCGTGCTCTTGGTAAGTATCAATATTTTTGGCGGTTTTGCCGTAACTCGGCGGATGCTCGCAATGTTCCGTAAAGACGAAGCATAAAAATTAAGAATTTAGGAGATTATTTATGACAGGTTTTAGCACTATTGCTTACATTGTCGCCGCAGTTTTATTTATTTTGAGTTTGTCAGGGCTTTCGCAACCAGAAAGCGCAAAACGCGGCAATAAATACGGTATTTACGGAATGGCGATTGCCTTGCTCGGCACTTTAACTCTGCCGCAGGTGCATAGTTTTTGTTGGCTCGCGGTTGCGGTAGTTATCGGTGCGATTATTGGACTTCGTAAAGCGAAAAAAGTCGAAATGACCGAAATGCCGCAATTGATTGCACTTTTGCATAGTTTTGTGGGTTTAGCGGCGGTATTTGTTGGTTATAACAGTTTGATTTTGGATACTGACATTGCGCCTGAATTGCAAACTATTCATTTAGTTGAAGTATTTCTCGGTGTTTTTATCGGTGCGGTAACTTTTACGGGGTCGGTTGTTGCTTGGGGCAAACTCGAAGGTAAAGTGAAATCAGCAGCCCTCGAACTTCCGCATAAGCATAAATGGAATATTGCCGCTTTGGCTTTGTCATTGGTTTTGATGGCAGGATTTTTAGGCGTTGGCGGTAGCGCATTTTTATTATTTTTGATGACGGTAATTGCCTTCGCTTTCGGTTGGCATTTGGTGATGAGCATCGGTGGTGCGGATATGCCCGTTGCAATTTCGATGCTTAATTCATATTCTGGTTGGGCAGCGGCTGCGGCTGGATTTATGCTCAATAACGATTTGTTGATTGTTACTGGTGCTTTGGTTGGCTCATCTGGTGCGATTTTGTCTTACATTATGTGTCGTGCGATGAACCGTTCATTTATTTCGGTAATTTTGGGCGGTTTTGGTAATACGGTTGTCGGTAAAGCAGAAGATTACGGTGAATACCGTGAATGGAAAGTGGAAGATGTCGCCGAAGCTTTGAAAGATGCCGATAGCGTAATCATTACCCCAGGATACGGAATGGCGGTAGCGCAAGCGCAATATCCAGTTGCGGAAATTACTAAATTCCTGCGCGAGAAGGGCAAAACCGTGCGCTTTGGTATTCACCCCGTTGCTGGTCGTCTGCCTGGACATATGAATGTATTGCTCGCGGAAGCGAAAGTTCCGTATGACATTGTGCTGGAAATGGATGAAATTAACGGTGATTTTCCTGAAACCGATGTGGTTTTGGTCATCGGTGCAAATGATACGGTTAATCCGTCGGCACAAACCGATCCGAATAGCCCAATTGCTGGAATGCCAGTGCTGGAAGTTTGGAAGGCAAGCCAAGTCGTGGTGTTTAAGCGTTCGATGAATGTCGGATATGCGGGAGTGCAAAATCCGCTGTTCTTTAACGAAAACAGCTATATGTGCTTCGGTGATGCGAAAGCGACGATGGATAAAATTTTGGCGATACTCAAAGCTTGATTTTTATCGTAAATGAAAAAGAAAAAAGACGGCGGATTATTCCGCCGTTTTTTGTGAAGGAGAAAAATATGTCATCTGAACAAGAACGAAACTTTGCATTTGAAATGATATAGTCGTTCCAGTTCAAAATAATACTGTGTTAGCTTCGCCTCGCCGTATTCTAGATACAGTCTTTAAGCTCGCGGCCTTGTCTTATTTTGAAGTAAACCGACTGTAATAAAAAAGCTGGATAGTTTCCCATCCAGCCACTTTATCAATAATCACAACGGAATAACTTGTCCATTCACTTTCACACCGTCGCTCGTAAGTTCCGCTTCTAGAACATAATTGCCGTTTTCTTCTTTTACAAAGTCCTTGGC
>JAGBJT010000030.1 GCA_017934275.1 Cardiobacteriaceae bacterium
ATGGCTAATCTTACCATCTTTTGACGAATTTGTCAATAAATTTCTCATATAAGTTTCCTTGGATAAATTACAAATTACGCTCTATAAATAAAGTATCAGCGATAATAATTAAGAAGAAAAATTTGTCAAGAGAATTTGCGGTAGAGATTTTTCGCTGCGCTCAAAATGACGGTCGCGGTGAGATTTTTCGCCTACGGCTCAAAATGACGGTTGCAGCAGAGATTTTTCGCCTACGGCTCAAAATGACGGTGATTTGTGGCGAGATTTTTCGCCTACGGCTCAAAATGACGGAAGAGACAGGAATTGGTAAAAATAAAAAATCCGCCGTGTAAAAAAACGGCGGATTTTGTTTTGCAAATAAATACAAACAATGGCACTTGTAGATATAAAGTAGGATTCGTTCCCGCGCGCCGCGGGCGACTAGTTTTTGAGGAGGTTGTGTTGTTGGGTGTGGAGTTTGAAGTATGCGTCGATGCCGTTTGCGATAGCACGAGCGAGTTTTTGTTGATGAGTTGGCGTAGAGAGAAGTTTGGCTTCTTCTAAATTCGAGATAAATCCAGTTTCGACCAAAATTGCGGGAAATTCAGTCGCACCGCGCAAAACCCCGAAATTTTCATATTTCACATCGTTTTTGGCAAGTGTGCCGATTTTGGCAAGTTCTTTGAGCGTTTGTTTGCCCAAAATCATCGACGCTTCGCTGGTTGCTTCCATTTGCATCGCCAAAATTGCGGCTTGGGTGTTACGGTTGTAGTCATAGACATTCAAGTCCCATTGCAGACTGGAAGCGTTTGCGCGACGGTTTAAGTAGCTGTCGAGCTGTTTATTTGCACCGCGCATATTGAGGATATACACGGAAGAGCCGCGTGGTCCGCCGATACCGTCATTGCTAGCGACCGAATCAGCGTGGATAGAAACGAAAATATCTCCGCCCGCTTGACGGCAGAGTTTGGGGCGAGTATTGACTTCGATTTTGTTATCCGACGGGCGAGTGAGATAAACCCGATAACCGCGCTTGATGAGCTCTTGACGGGTGAGGGCAGCAATCGCAAAAACGACATTTTTTTCTTTCAAACCTGTTACGGGATTATGTGCGCCGTGATCGGTTCCTCCGTGTCCCGCATCGATGCAGACAATGGTTTTGCCTGATTTTTTCGCTGATTGGATTTTTCCGCTTGACGGTGTCGCCGCTTGTTGCCGTGCTGGTTCTGGTTTTTTATTTTTCACCACCGCTGATTGCTGTTTATTTGCAGCGATTGGGGCGATGGTTTGCGGTTTATTTTTAACCGTTTGGGTGCGGCTTTGGCTTTCTTCCAATGATGTTAGAGAGAGCATCGGTGCGGTTAATCCACCGTCGAAAATATCGATAACGACGCGATGATGGCGGTTATCGTTGTCTGGTGCGAGTTGGAAAATTTCGGTTTTGGCGTTGGAATTTAAGTCGATGACAAAGCGCAAAGTCTGTTCGTTACGGTAGCCAGCCCGCACACCGATAACCGAACCTTTATCAATTTGCAAATTGCGCACTCGATGTGAGGAATTGGGAAAATCGAAGACAAGCCGCGGCGGCTCTGAAAGTGTGAATTTATTGAATTTAACCGCGCTATCCATCTCCATCACAATCCGCACCTTGTTGTTCGGATAGTGCGAAAAACGCAAATCAGACACAACTGCCGCAAAACTTGTGTTGATGAAGCTGAAAAATAATAAAGCGGAGAGAATAATTTTATGCACGGTTATTTCGTTAATACTTAAAAATCGTCGTCGATTATAAGTTAAAGAAAAAATAATTATTTTCGTCTTGCGGCTAAATAAGAATAATTATATTGTTATTTACAGTTAAAGAGTGTGGAAAAACAAGCGTGATAGTGTAATTTTTTCTTTGTAAAACAATGATATTTATCTTAAATGAGAAGTTATATTTTTAGTATTTAGTTAGCTTATTAAATTTCAAAATAAGAATTAAATATATTTAGAAAAAATAATTAAAAAATCGCTTGCAATTGATTAAACAGTATTTCTATAATTTCCTTTCCCTGTAATAAAAAAACGGAGATTTCAAATGAAAGGAAGTGAAAAAGTAATAGCTTATTTGAATGAAATGATTGCTGGCGAATTAGCCGCAAGAGACCAATATTTTATTCACGCAGAAATGTATCTTGATATGGGATACAACAAGCTTTATGAAGCAAATCATCACGAAATGGAACACGAAACCTTGCACGCTGCTTCAATGATTAAAAGAGTGTTATTTTTAGAAGGTACACCGAATATGCGTCCCGAAACAATTGCAGTCGGAAAAACGGTGGAAGAGATGATAAATAACGATTTGCAGTTGGAATATCGAGTGCGCGATAACCTCAAACGCGGAATTGTTTTATGCGAAGAAGAACGGGATTTTGTAACCCGCGATTTGTTAGTTAAACAATTAGAAGATACCGAAATTGACCACGCTTACTGGTTAGAAAAACAACTACGGCAAATTAAAGAAATCGGTCTGCAAAATTATTTGCAAAGCCAAATTTAATTATCTAATGAGCACTAATCATACGGTTAGTGCAATTTTTTTTATATCAAGAGGTGAATTTATGAAGGCTGACAGTGCAATAATTTCAGAGTTAAATTCATTACTCAAATTTGAACTGACACTAATCAATCAATACTTTCTGCACGCGCGTGTTTTTAACCATTTCGGTTATAAAAATTTATATCATCGGGTTTATAAACAATCCATCAAAGCAATGAAAAATGCCGATGCTTTGAGTGAAAGAATTCTATTTTTAGAAGGATTGCCCAATTTGCAAGATTTAGGACGCTTGAATATCGGTGAAAATGCCGCGGAAATGCTCGCTTGCGATTTGAATGCCGCGAAAACTTATCGTGCCCAGCAATGCAGTGTTGCGGAAAAATTGGCGGAACTGGAAGATTTCGTGTCGAAAGAATTGGTGAAAGCGCAAATTGCTTGTAATGAGGAATATATCGATTGGCTCGAAGAACAGGAAAATCTCATTCAAGAAATCGGACTTGAAAAATTCCTGCAACGGCATTTGGAAAAGGAATAACGATGAGAAAATTTTTATTTATTTTTTTATTTATTCCGATTCTGGCACTGTGTGATTTAGAGATTCAGCTGGTTGATGAATATTTTCTGCCTTATCAATATTCACCAAGTAATTACAACAACTCTTCTATGAATTACGCAAATTCTTCTATAAATTATGCAAATTCGAGCACGAATTATGCAAATTCAGAAACTAACTACAAAAATTCGAGCACCAATTACCAAAATTCCATCAGAGGCAATCATCGTCTTGTATATGACAATTCTTTTGCTGGCTACTATGTTGAAAATGGTAGCGGTTTAATTAACTTCTTTTCAGCCAACGGTAAGAGAATGTTTTATATGCCAAAGGGAACGGTAGCTGTTTTTGATAGTGATGTAGGAAAATTTAGCGGTGTTGTCGCACAAGGTGATTACGGAAGATATTATTTATTTTTGACAGAATATGGTTTCAATGTTTTGTCACAAAAACAATAAAATCTGATTAAGCAACAAGGCGGTATTTTTTTACCGCCTGTTTTATTTTTATTTACACCGTTTGTGATTTTTTATTGCACTATTTAGCTAAATTTATTGCCTCTAAAATATCTTTTTCTTTGCTTTCTGCCGAAACTTCGCAGTTACAAAATTCCTTAAATTTAACCAATCTTAATTTGCCGGCACGGACTTTTTTATCGGCAAACATCGCTTGATAAATGTCCTCAACCGAAAACTGATTTTGATATGAAATCGGTAAATTGAAATTATTAAGGACTTGGCAAATTCTTTTTCTACTCTCATCGCTAATTTGTTGCTCTATTAAAGCTAATTCCGCTGCAATTCGAATGCCGATAGCTACCGCTTCACCGTGTTTATAAAGAGTGTAATTTCCCAGAGTTTCCAAGGCGTGTCCGAAGGTATGACCGAGATTTAAGAGGGCTCTTTTGCCGCCTTCAAATTCATCTGCTTGCACAATATCGACTTTCGCTTGCGCACTTGTGGTGATGATTTTGGCTAAGTGTTCTGGATTTTTATTATTTATAGCTTGAAAATTCTCTTCCAGATACTTAAAAAATTCCAAGTTGTTTATTAAACCGTATTTGATAACTTCTCCCATTCCAGCGGTAAATTCGCGCTCTGGCAAGGTTTGTAGCACTTCTGGGTCGATTAAAACCGCTTTCGGCTGCCAAAAAGCTCCAATCATATTTTTACCGAGCTCGTGATTGACACCAGTTTTACCGCCGATAGAAGAATCAACTTGCGCGAGAAGTGAAGTTGGAACTTGATAAACTGCAACACCGCGCTGAAAACTTGCCGCCGCAAATCCCGCTAAATCACCGATAACTCCACCCCCTAGAGCTAAAATTGCACTATCTCTTGCAAAACGATCTTGCATCATTGCATCTAAAATTTTGCCCCAAGAAGCAATATTTTTATACTCTTCGCCATCTGGGAGAATTACTTCGATTATTTGACGATTTTTTAATGCTTGTTTAATTTTGTCAGAATATAAATCGTAAATATTTTGATTGGAAACAATGCAAATTTGCCGTTCTTTAACGGTTGAATTGATTAAATCTTCATTGCTTAAAAGTGAGTTTTCAATAAAAATTGAATAATCTTGATTTTGCCTTTGTAATTTGACTTCTATCTGCTTCATTTATAACTTCCAGATTATTGCATTTATTCTAATTCTAGAACTGGAGCAGGCGGTGGAGGTGCTTCGTTTGTTTCGGGAATATTGCGTAAATCTTCCGCCTGCCGTTGTGCTTCTTCACGGAGATATTGCTCGCTTTCTCGGACAGCGGCAACTGACGGTGAATTAGCATTGCGTTCAAAGGCGGATAATCCCGCAACATCTGGTACATCAGCATAAGCCGCCTCATTTAACACAAAAAATGTTTCGTTTTTGCCGACCATTCCATAATCTTGCCGAAGTTTTTCTTCATAAATATAAAAAGCATCAGGAGAGCGGAGAATATTGACTTCATCGCTTTTATATTGATTGCGCTCGGCTAAAAGACGGTTTTCTTGCGTTTGAGTTTCAACTTGTTGTTGTAAGTCGGAAATGCTTTGTTTTTTATCTTCTTGTAATAACCAGAGGTAATAATTAACCGCGCCAAGAATTGCAGTCATTATGACTAAAAATAAAGATAAAACGGTGGCATTGAGATTAAAACGAGACATAAATTTTTTCAAATTAAATAAGCTAATAATGATGCGGACTTCCTTACACCATTATTAGCTTTCGAATTAAGGTTTAAATTAAATTTTTCCCAACAAGCCCGCTTTTCCCGCATATTTTGCTTTACCGCCGAGTTCTGCTTCGATAGTCAAAAGGCGGTTGTATTTTGCAATACGGTCGCTGCGGCAAAGTGAGCCAGTTTTGATTTGAGTTGCGGTGGTGGCGACGGCGATATCGGCGATGGTTGAATCTTCGGTTTCGCCTGAACGGTGAGAAACAATCGCTGCATATTTAGATTTATCAGCGAGTGCAATTGCAGCCAGAGTTTCCGAGAGAGAACCGATTTGATTTGGCTTAATCAAAATTGCATTTGCGATGCCTTTATCAATCCCTTCTTGGAATATTTTGGTGTTGGTTACGAATAAATCGTCGCCGACTAATTGCACTTTTTGTCCTAATTTTTCGGTCAAAACCTTCCAGCCGTCCCAATCGCCTTCGGCAAGTCCGTCTTCAATCGAAACAATCGGATATTTTGCGCAAAGTCCTGCTAAATAATCTACGAATTCGGCGGCGGAATATGATTTATTTTCGCTTGCTAAAACATATTTACCGTCTTTATAAAACTCAGAAGATGCAGCGTCCATCGCTAAAAAGATATTTTCTCCAGCTTTGTAACCAGCTTTTTCGATGGCTTGCATTATTACTTCGAAGGCTTCTTCATTCGACTTCAAATCAGGTGCAAAACCACCTTCATCACCGACAGCGGTATTTAATTTTTTGTCATTTAGAACTTTTTTGAGCGTATGGAAAATTTCGCTACCCGCCCGCAGTGCTTCGGAAAAACTATCAAACCCCGCAGGCATAATCATAAATTCTTGAATATCAACGGAATTGTCAGCGTGTTCGCCGCCGTTGATAATGTTCATCATCGGAACGGGGAGAGTGTAATTGTCTTGACCTGGCAGTAAAATGTCATACAAAGGACGGCGCATCGAAGCCGCTTTCGCCCGAGCAAGTGCCAGAGAAACACCCAAAATCGAATTCGCGCCGAGATTTTTCTTGAAATCATCACCGTCTAAATCAAGCATAATCTTGTCCAAAGCCGCTAAATCTTCGACGCTATGCCCAATCAAAGCTGGACGCAATTTTTCGTTAGCATTTTTTACCGCTTGTTGCACACCTTTTCCGAGATAGCGAGATTTATCACCGTCGCGTAATTCCAAAGCCTCTCTTGAACCAGTTGAAGCACCAGAAGGAACGGCAGCTTGCGCGCTTGCTCCGTCGTCCAATTGAACCGTAACCTGCACTGTTGGATTGCCACGCGAATCTAAAATTTCCAGAGCACTAATTTGAGTGATTTTTGCTGACATTTTTTGTCTCCTTGATGACATTTCTGATGAAAACTTGATTATAACGGGCGATAGCGTGCAAATTCAGCTTGATTGAGGCTCATTAAATTTCGCGACCTTGAATAAAAGCAACATTCCAGGGAAGGCGAGAAAAAAGCAGAGTAGAAAAAAGTTCGCATAACCTAAACCCGCAAACTGCCAACCGTGAAGCTTTCCGCCCTCGACTAAAAAACCGCTTACGGCACCGAAAATCGTGCGGGGTAGAGCGGTTAGCGAAGTAAAAAGTGCAAGCTGACTTGCGGCATAAGCGGGATTAGTCTCGCGAGCAATAAAAGCAACAAAAGCCGCCGTTCCCAGCCCAACTCCGAGATATTCGCCCGCAATGACAATTCCGAGCTGCCATTTTTCCCAAGCACCGATTGCATTAAACGGTCCAGAGCAGGCTAGCCAGTAAAAGCCCAAAATCGTAATCATCTGCACTACACCGAAAATCCATAGCGAACGGTTAATCCCGATTTTTAACATCACCACGCCACCGATAAACGCACCAAGCACCGAAGCCCAAAGCGAATTGAGTTTTTCAATTTTGGCAATGTCGATTTTGGAATAGTGCATATCGACGATAAAAGTGCTCTGCATCGTAGTTGCAAGGCTGTCGCCGAATTTGTATAGCACTAAAAAAATAAGAATAAAAAAAGCATTTTTGCCTTGGCGGCGAAAAAATTCTACAAACGGTAGAACGACACTTTCCTCAAAAGTTCGCGGTGCTTTTGCTTCTCTTTGCGGTTCGGGAAAAATAAAAATTACCGCCAAAATCATCGCGAAAATCGTTGCCGCACAAAGTAAAAATGCCGCCTGCCAAGAAAAAATATCCGCTAAAACCAAGCCCAAAGCACCAGGAATTAACTTCGAAATACGGTAAGCATTGATATGCAAAGAATTACCCAGCCCGAGTTCGCGGTCAGGAAGAATTTCGCGACGGTAAGCATCAATCGCAATATCAGCCGTAGCTGAAATAAACCCGAAAAATGCCGCAATCGTCGCAATAAACAAAAAGTCCTCTTTCGGATTGCAGAGTAAAAATAAAAGTGTGAGTAGCAGCAGCAATAATTGCGTGATAATCGTCCAAAATTTCCGCCGTCCAACAAACTCAAATGGCAGAGCAATATCCAAACTCCAAGCCCAGAGAAATTTCAAGCTATACGGCAACATCGCAGCCGCCGTAATTTTTGCGATGTGATCCAAATTCATCGCGTTGTCCCGTAGCCATATCGGAAGTAGCGATAAAAGCACAAACAACGGCATTCCCGAAGTAAATCCCGTAAAAACACAAACCGCCATTCGACGGATAAAAGCAGGGGAAATTATTTTTTTATTCGAAGTTTGTTCGTCGTTCATAAGAAAATAAAAAAACCGCCGCACAAAAATGCGACGGTTAGATGTATAGAAAGAAAATTAGTCGAATTCGATTTCGGTTAAATGATGGTCTTCTTCTTCCGTATGCACAGCGGCGTTTTTCCGCGCAAGAGCCGCAGCTACACCACTTGAACTCATACCAGATAACAACTGCGCTTCACTAATCGCTGGATTGATAATCGGCGGAGTGGAAACGCGCTTCGAAATATCTTGGTCATTGAGGTTTATCCGCGTATTCTCATCCACAGCAGAAGGGCGGTTGCCAACAATGCGGTCAGTAATTGCAACATCAGAATTTTGCTTGCACTTCAACAACAGAGCTTCTAAACCGAAATTGTTCTTGAATGTAAGTTCTTCTGGCGTAAGTGGCACAAGAGCATAAAAATGCAACAGACCGCCATCGGGAGTTTCCATAATCGAAAATTCTTCAGGCAGAGAAATTAGCGGCGAAAACAATAAAAATCCACCGTAAGGAGTGTTGGCAATCGTCGAAGCAGTTTGCGAATTGGCAAAAGTTTGACCTTCACCAATCCATTGATTGCAACGATGCGGAAGACGAGCCAGAGTTTTTAACCAATGCAACGGCCAATAGTTGTTGTAATCCGCAAAAGCATTGATATTTATTGGCCAATCAGGAGGAAGAATAATCAACAATTCGGCATAGTGCGGCATTGTTCCGTCTTCGCCAGTAGATGGAATTGGTCTAGCACTCATACCGCAAGTGATGATGATATTTGACGGTTCAAGCGTGCCAGAAAGCGTTGTGTTGCACCAGAATAAATCGAGTGGTTGTAGAGAAGTTTTGTTTTCTTGAAATACGGCGGAAATATCACCGATGTAGGTGTTGATATGAGCACGAATTTCATTCGAAAACGGCGATTTATTCGTGCCAGTTTGTTGCTCGATAGTTGGTGAAGTTACTGCTCGTTTTTTATTCTTTTTCGTTATTTTTTCAAACCAAAGAGAGAAATCATCCGCTTCGAGGCGAGTGTGATACTGCGCCAGATTAACTCCCAAATCAACACGGATAATTTGCCCTTCGATGCCTAAATTGTTCGGCGCAAAATCCATACACCAAAGCGTGGAATCAACTCGTAAAAATGGAATCCAACGGTCATTAAATAAAACTGGTGCGATGTGGTTTGGATTGTGATATTGACCGCGTCCCGCGCTCTGCCAAGCTTCACCGTAATAAGTAGTTAAGAACTGCTTCCAGTTATCAACCGCAAGAGAGATATTTTCCAAAGACAACCAACCGTTGGCATTGCTGGCATCTTGATGCTGCTGCTTATTGCTGAAAGTATTGAGAATTTGTATGAAAGACAACGGTAGTTTTATGTTGTAAGTGCTTTCGAATTCGGCGATTTTGCCGAGATTATTGGTAACAGGAGCTGTCATAACTAAAAACTATAACAAACGGGAAACAATGGCGGGCATTCTAGCAATTTTTGTTTTTTACTTTGCCCAGACTTCATTTTCTTAACATTTCGTGCTTTACGGTTTAGCTCTTTGCTTCATCAGGCAATTTGCTTACACGGAATTCACTTGACACCCACGGCATATCCGTATTTGCTCCGAGTATCACCGCGTCTGGATCGTTCGGATCGCCAGAAAGATTGATTAAATCCTGATTAAACGCTTGTCGCACGAAGGAAAATAATTCATTGGCGATGATTTCTTCTTCATTACCTTCTTCTGCTGGAAGCGGTGCTTCGTTGATATTCAAATTCCAGCTTTTTTCTAAATAATCTGGTTCGAAGTAGCTCATAACCCAAGCGTTGAAACTCATTGAATGCAGGCTGACTTCCACGAACGGTTCGCTATCCATAATTTCTAAAAATAGGATTTGTCCTAGTCTTCCGAAGCGAGTTGGGGCGTAATCCATCAAACCAAAACCCGCACCGTTACGGGCAAACGGTATCCATTTATCGTGTAAAAGCGTGTTGCGGAACATTGGATATTGCAGTTGAAATTTTTCGAGTTTTTTATCCTTCCAATCCGCACCGATGTTTTTTTCTAGATGCGCAATGATTTCATTTCGAGCGGCTTGAACTTCCCCACAACCGTAAATTCTTTGTACGCCATCTGGGTGGGTTGCACCGTTGAAATTTAAGTAAAACATACGCAAAACATCGGGGAAGATGATGCCGTTTTTTTCTTCTTCCGCCATTATTTCATCGGCAGTAACGCCTGGAATTGGCAAATAAGAAAAATTTTTCATTCCCTCGATTAGCGTTTCAAAAACTTCATCTTCATTCATTGCGGTTCTCCGTAAAAATCTGCAAACGAGCGGATTTTATCGCCCATCAAAAAACTTTACCGTAGAGGTCGTGTGCGTCGCTATCCTCAATTTCGATATTGACAATTTCTCCGCTTGCTACTCCTTCGATGCCGTCAATATGCACGATACCGTCGATTTCTGGTGCGTCGTAAGCGGTTCTACCGACAGCAGATTGATTTTCAACATCCACTTCATCGATGATAACGGGCAGAACTTCTCCGATTTTTTCTTCTAATAGTTCGCGGCTAATTTCCGCCTGTTTTTGCATAAAAATCTCGCGTCGCTCTTCCTTTATTTCCTCTGGAATTTGATTTTCGAGCTGATTTGCCGCCGCACCGTCAATTGCAGAATAGCTAAAACAGCCAGCGCGGTTGATTTTTGCCGCCTCAATGAAATCGAGCAGCACGGCGAAATCATCGTCTGTTTCACCAGGAAAACCGACGATAAATGTCGAACGGATGCATAAATCAGGGCAAATTTTTCGCCAATTTTCAATGCGTTCGACGGTCTTTTCGATATTTCCAGGTCGGCGCATTGAGCGCAAAATCCGCTCGGATGCGTGTTGGAATGGAATATCTAAATACGGCAAGATTTTTCCCGCCGCCATCATTTCAACTAGCGGTTCAATAATCGGATACGGATACAAATAATGCAGCCGTATCCAAATTCCCAGTTGCGACAATTCTTCCAAGAGAGTAAGCAAATCTTGCCGATATTTTTTGCCGCGAAAAGTATCTTCCGCGTAATGCAAATCCGCACCGTATGCAGCGGTATCTTGTGCAACCAGCAAAATTTCTTGCACTCCCGATTTTTTTAGTCCCGCCGCCTCACGCAAAATCTTGCTAATCGGACGGCTTTCAAGTTTGCCGCGCAAATCAGGAATGATGCAAAAACTGCATTTATGGTCGCAACCTTCGGAAATTTTCAAATATGCGTAATGGCGCGGAGTAAGCTTTAATCCGCAATCGGGGATTAAATCTAAATGCGGATTTTTGAGAGGTTTCGCGACGGCTTTGTGTATTGCCTGCATTACTTCTTCATACTTCTGCGCGCCAGTAATCGCTAAAACATCGGGATAACGCGCCAAAATTTCCTCTGGTTTATTACCCATACAACCCGTAACAATCACTTTGCCGTTTTTGCGCATCGCCTCGTTTATAGCGTCCATCGACTCTTCAACCGCAGAATTGATAAAACCACAAGTATTGACTACAACTACATCGGCATCCTGATAATCTGCCGTAATACGGTAACCGTCAGCACTGACTTGAGTGAGAATTCTCTCCGAATCAACCAATGCTTTGGGGCAGCCTAAACTGATAAAACCGACCGCTGGTTGCTTGCTCATCTTTGTATTACCTCTAATGCGATTTTTATAGTTGTTCCATTTCAAAATAATATTGCGGGAGCTTCGCTTCGCCGTATTCTAGATACGGTCTAGAAGCTCGCTTCCTTGTATTATTTCGAACTGAAACGACTATAAGTTGTGGAAGTTTGTGTGCATTTTTTTGCAAATTAACTATTCAATATAAAAAGCCCCGCATCGGCGGGGCTTTGGATTAGGCAAAATTTTAAGTAAAAAGTTAAGGTTTATGGTTGAGCAGGAGCAGGTTGCACTTGTTTTTCGATATAACCTTGAACATTGATATCTACACGACGGTTTTGTGCGCGACCTTGAGCTGTTTTGTTGTCAGCCACTGGATTTCTTTCACCGTTACCGTAAGCTTCGATGATTGAAGCAGGAATGCCGAGTTGGATTAAGTAGTTACCAACAGCAGCTGCACGGCGTTCTGACAATTTTTGGTTGTAGGCATCAGAGCCTTTTGAGTCAGTATTACCAACAACGGTGAGTTTTTGAATGTGAGCACCGCTTGATTGCAATTGCTGTGCTAATTGTTGCAATGCAGCTTGACCGTCTGGTTTGATGACTGATTTGTCGAAATCAAAATAGGTATCTGCTGCGAGAGTGATATTTTGGTTAATAGCTTCTCTTTGCACCACTGGTTCAGCTGGTTTTTCACCGCAGCCTTTTAAGTTACGGTTAGCTTTGGTGGTTACGCATTCGCCAAAGTTGTTTTTAACCAAAATTTGGGTATCTGCATTGGAAGTTACGGTTTCCAAGTCAGAATTAGCGAACGCAACAGTCGCAAGAGATGCAACCATAACGCTAGCAATTAATTTTTTTAATTTCATTGTGTTCTCCAAAATAAACGAAAGTCTTGCAAGGTTTTCGATATTCATTGCGTTTGATGACGCTCAAACAGAACGAGCAACTTACGACAAGTTGCTCGAACGCCGCACATAATAATTTTTTTTGTAAGAAAAACAAGCAAAACTAGTGTTTTTTTGTCTTGCGGAAAAATAGAAATTGATTTTTTTCTAATAAAAACAACGGTGTTTTTATTTTTGTGAGTGTTGCAAATATGAGACAAAACGGTTTTTTTTACTCAAAACCGTTGCGAATTTGCCACAGATAGAGACTTTGTTTTGTGTTGCAAGTTCATACTTTTTACGAATTTATGCTGGAAAAACGGTAGAGACGGTAAGCGGCGGAGAAAATAAGAAAAAACAAGGAAATAACTTAAAATTAACGATGTTTTTAATTTGTATTTATTTTGTGTAACTCATTGATTTATAAAGGAAAAATAATGACCGAATTTGCACAAGAAGTGCTTCCAATAAATTTAGTTGATGAAATGCGTAATTCCTATTTGGATTATGCGATGAGTGTAATTATTGGGCGGGCATTGCCAGATGCTCGCGACGGATTAAAGCCAGTGCATCGTCGGGTGATGTTTTCGATGCACAAAGAGGGACATTACTGGAATAAAAAATATGTGAAATCTGCGTCGATTGTCGGTGATGTTATGGGTAAATATCACCCGCACGGCGATATCGCAATTTATGAAACCTTGGTGCGAATGGCACAGCATTTTTCGCTTCGTTATCCTTTGGTTGATGGGCAAGGGAATTTCGGTTCGGTTGATGGCGACCCGCCAGCCGCCCAGCGTTATACCGAAGCAAGAATGCAGAAAATTTCCGAATCTCTACTTAAAGATTTAGAAAAAGATACCGTTGATTTTGTTCCGAATTATGACGGTTCGCATCAGGAACCAGCGGTTTTGCCAGCGCGCTTGCCGCATCTTTTGCTTAACGGTAGTTCTGGGATTGCGGTTGGAATGGCGACGAATATTCCGCCGCATCATTTAGGTGAGCTGATTGACGGTTGTTTACATTTATTAGAAAACCCAGCAGCAGATACCGATGCTTTGATGAAATTCATTCCTGGACCTGATTTTCCGACTGGCGCGATGATTAACGGTATTAAAGGTATCCGTGAAGCTTATGAGACGGGTAAAGGGAAGATTTACATCCGTTCCAAAACTCATATCGAAGGTGAAGAAGGCGAAAAGCAAACGATTGTGGTTGATGAGCTGCCGTATCAAGTCAATAAAGCGCATCTTTTGGCAAAAATTGGGGAATTAGTTAAAGAGAAAAAAATAGACGGAATAACCGCACTTCGTGATGAATCCGATAAGGACGGTATCCGAATGGTGGTGGAAGTCCGCAAAGGTGATAGTGCGCAGGTAATTCTCAATCAGCTATTTCAAATGACGCAGCTGGAAGTCTCGTTTGGCATAAATATGATGGCTTTGGTTGGCGGTGTGCCGCGGCAGTTGTCGTTAAAACGGGCTTTGGAAGTATTTTTATCGCATCGCCGAGAAGTTGTAACACGGCGCACGATTTTTGAATTACGCAAAGCGCGCGACCGTGCTCATATTTTGGAAGGGCTAACCGTTGCGCTTGCGAATATCGACGAAATTATCCGCATCATCAGAGCATCAAAAACTCCTGATATTGCCAAAGCTGCCTTGTTAGAACAGGAATGGGAAGGCGGCGGCGTTATTGCACTTTTGGAACGCACAGGCGCGGAAGATAGCCGTCCTGAAAAACTAGCGGCTGAATACGGTTTGCACGGTCAAAAATATCGCTTATCACCTGAACAAGCGCAGGCAATTTTGGATTTGCGTTTGCACCGTTTAACGGGATTGGAGCAGGACAAAATCAGCGATGAATTTTTGAAATTGCTCGATGAAATTGCGGCTCTGCTGCATATTTTGCGCGATCCAGAGCGTTTGATTGAAGTTATCCGTGAAGAGCTCGTGGAAGTTAAAAATAATTTCAACGACAAACGGCGCACGGAAATCATTACTTCACATATCGATTTATCCAGCGAAGATTTAATCGCCGAAGAAGAACGCGTCATCACCATCACGCAAACTGGCTATATCAAATCGCAGGCACTTTCTGATTATGAAGCGCAAAGTCGCGGTGGTCGCGGACGCAATGCGATGTCCTTGAAAGATGATGATTTTGTCTCCGATATTTTGGTTGCCAGCAGCCACGACAATTTGCTGTGTTTTTCGAATAAGGGCAAGGTTTATTGGTTGAAGGTTTATGAAATACCAGTTGCGGGACGCGCTGCAAAAGGTCGCCCAGTGGTGAATTTATTGCCATTCGAGGAAGGAGAACGGCTAAATACCGTGCTGGCTATCCGTGAATTTTCCGAGGATAAATATTTATTTTTCGCGACGAAGCAAGGCGTGGTGAAGAAAACTCCGCTGTCTGAATTTTCCGTGCGCCGCAGTCTCGGTAAAAAAGCAATCAATTTCCGTGAAGACGATGAGCTGGTAAATGTAGCTTTAACCGATGGCGAGAGCGACATAATGTTGTTTAGCGATGCGGGCAAGGCTATCCGCTTTGACGAAAAACTTATCCGTTCGATGGGACGCGGAGCTGCAGGGGTGCGCGGAATTAAATTACGGGAAGGACAGTCGGTGATTTCACTTTGCGTAGTTAATCCTGACGCTGGCGAAATTTTGACAATCTGCGAAAACGGCAACGGCAAACGCACACCGCTTTCCGACTATACGGCGAAAGGTCGGGGCGGACAGGGAATGATTTCCATCGTTTGCGACGAGCGTAACGGTCGTGCGGTTGCGGCGATGCAGGTTAAAGATGATGAGCAAATAATGATTGTTACCGACAGCGGCACGCTAATCCGCACACGGGTTAATGAAATTCGCAGCTGCGGTAGAAATAGTCGCGGTGTGCGTTTAATTAAAACCGCAGAAGATGTCAAAGTTATTGCCGCAGCGCGAATTGCTGAGACACAGGAAGATGTAGATGCGGAAGGCGAAAATCCGCAAGTCGAAGTGCAAACTTCCGATGATGTTGAAAATTAAGCGTTTTCTGTAATGTAAAAATCAAATCCGCTCAACTAGGGCGGATTTTTTTATACGAAATATTTTTTAAGGAGCAAATATGCCGCTTGCTAAACGCATTATTCCCTGTTTGGATATCAAAAACGGTCGAGTTGTGAAGGGGACAAATTTTGTCAATATCCGCGATGCTGGCGATCCTGTCGAATGCGCTCGCCGTTACAACGAGCAGGGCGCAGATGAAATCACATTTTTAGACATCACCGCATCGGTGGAAGCGCGCAGCACGACTTTGCAGGTGGTAGAAAAAGTTGCGAGCGAAGTTTTTATTCCGCTTACCGTGGGGGGCGGTGTGAGTGAAATTGCGCATATTCGTGATTTGCTCAATGCTGGCGCAGACAAGGTTTCAATAAATAGTGCGGCGGTGAAAAATCCTGAATTTGTCCGCGAGGCGGCGGAATTTTTCGGTAATCAGTGCATTGTGGTGGCAATTGATGCCCGCAAAACGGGTGAGGATAAATGGGAAATTTTTACTCACGGCGGACGGCGCGAAACGGGGATTGATGCGGTTTTCTGGGCAGAAAAGATGGCGAATTACGGTGCGGGCGAGTTGTTGATAACTAGTATGGATAGAGACGGCACCAAAAACGGGTTTGATAACGAATTGCTCAAAACCGTTGCTGAACGGGTGAATATTCCGATTATTGCGAGCGGCGGTGTGGGAAATTTGCAGCATTTACTTGACGGAATAAAAATCGGTAGAGCTGATGCGGTTTTGGCTGCGAGTATTTTTCATTTCGGGGAATATTCCATCGCTGAAGCGAAGGAATTTCTGGCGGCAAACGGCATTGTTGTCCGTAACAGTGAAAAATAAAAATGAAAAAATCAGTTGATGAGAAACCAGCGTTTAAGACGGTAGATGACGGGGAAAGATGTCGTTTGGATTTATGGTTGGTTGCGGCGCGTTTTTTTCGACATCGTGCAGATGCCTTGCGGGCAATTGAACAGGGAAAAGTTTTAGTTGCTGGCAATCGCGCAAAACCTGCTCGCAATATTTTGGTAGGCGATGAGCTACAAATTGAAAAACCAAATGGTATTTATCGGATAAAGGTTCTAGAAAGAGTGCAAATTAGAGTAAGTGCAAAAATTGCCGAGAACTTTTATTTTGAAGATGAAGAGAGTAAAAAAAATCGCGAAAGAGAGCAGGAGAAAATCAAAATGATGCGGCAAATGGTGCAATTTCCTGAACGCAAACCGAATAAACACGCAAGAGATGTATTGAGAGAAATAAAAAGGAATTTTTGAATTTTCCCAAGGAGACTAAAAATGAAACGAGAATATGCTTTTTTAATTACTGTGATTTTTGCTTTAACAGTGGTAAATTTATACGCTGATGATGATGAATTTTTTATGCCAGATATTAGCGAAATTGAGCATAGAGATATATTTGAAAAGGTTATAGAAACAGCTGAATTAAGCTCTTTTCGGTATAAAGTTGCCAAGGAAGAAGTGAATAACGGTGCGTATCGTTTTATTTTGAATAATTTTGAAGAAGGCGAAAATAAAACGGATAAAAAAACTTGCAGGGCTGATTATAATTTGCAAACAAGCGATATAACGGTTAAATGTTTTGATGCTGATGCGGGAATAAAAACGCTAAATAATCCGTCTAAAAATGATAAGACGGTTAATAAAAATAACAATGATAGTGCAAAAGAAATAACGGAAGAGCGGAAACAAACAGCTGCATCAGAGCAAAAAAATAATGCAATACAAGAGTTTGATGCGGAAAAAATTGCTTCTGGCAATGTCGCAATTCAATTAGATGATATTTCTTATAACATTACGGTAATAAGTGAAGATAGTAACGATACCAAATATAACTGTGCGACGATAAACGGTAACGGTGAAAGTAAAAAGTTCTGTTTTTATGGTAAAGAGTTGGCAAAAATTGGTGCAAAAGGTGCATTTTTTACCATTGAAACCCGCGACATAATTGACGATACAGTGGATATTGTTTATTACACTTTTCGCTTGATGGACGGTGAGCTTTATTTGCATCAATATAGCCGTGTCAATCGCTTGAATGAACCTGACGCAAAAGGCGATATACAGGAAAAAACCTATATTTATTACCGCTCTAATCGTGATGGAAAAAATAAACAACCGTCAATTGTGATAGATAAAGTAAGTGAAAAACTCTTAAATCAGTATCGTCAAAAATATCCTAAACCGATTAAATCAAGTAAGAAATAAGGCTTGAATTAAGCATTATGTATAAGCAATTTAATCTCGGACATTTAGCTTTATTAGTTACGGCAATTATTTTCGGTTTTGGCTTTTTGTTTCAGAGAGATGCAGCAAAAATTCCTGAACCGTCAGAAGTTGTGATTTTTACGCTTTGGTTTGTCTTTTCTCGCTCATTGATTGCGGTTTTATTTGTTTTGTTAATTACATTTTTTTCGCGAAATAATAAAAATAAAACCGCTTTATTTCAGAATAAAGAGTGGATTTTTTACGGTGCAATGAGTGGATTATTATTCTCGGCTGGTATGTTTTTTCAGCAAGCAGGGTTGGCTTATACAAGTATTGCAAAATCAGGTTTTATAACTAGTTTATATGTCATTTTGGTGCCGATTTTGGCTTGTTTTTTTCTGCGCACAAAGCGGCCGAATAAAGTCTTTTGGTTGGCGGTGCTAATTATGTTTTTGGGTTTATTTTGTTTCGCGGTAAGCAGAACTGATGACACGAGTTGGAATTTTGGCGATACTTTGACTTTAATTGGTGCTTTTTGCTTTGCTGTGCAAGTGTTGGTGTTGGGATTGGCGGTGAAAAAAACCGCGATTTCAGGCTTGTTAATTGGGCAATTTGCCTCTGTTTGCTTAATCTGTTTTTTATTAGTTTTAATTCTCGGAAAATTGCAAGTCTTCTTATATCTTGAATGGTATAAAAAAAGCTATTTAGATATTTTAGTTTTAGGTTTAGGTTCATCAGGAATTGCATTTTTATTGCAAGGTTACGGACAAAGAAAAGTTCCTACCGCTCACGCCGCGCTAATTCTTGCTTTTGAGGCAGTTTTTGCTGCAATTTTTGCCTATATTTTTTACGCTGAAAAGATGACCTATTTAATGCTTTTCGGTAGTTTTTTAATGCTTGTTGCAATTGTGGTTGCGCAGCTTGCTAATCTGCATAATTAGACATAAACTTCAATTTTTATATCAAGTGCTATTTTCTCTCCTATTCCTGATTTTCCTTGGAATTTTCTATTTTTTCTTGATTATCTTTATTTTTATTGGCGGTATATAAAGCAGATAATATATTCAAAGCCTCTTCAAGTTCATAATCTTTATTATTTTCCTGATTATTTTCCGCTTTATTTTTTAAGATAACTTGCGGAGCAATGCCGATATTATGAATTTGTTCTCCTTTGGGGCTTAAATAATATGCGGTAGTTAATTTCACTGCGCCACCGTGATAAAGCGGAATAACGCTTTGCACGCTGCCTTTACCGAAAGAATTTCTTCCAACAACAATTGCTCTTTGGTTATCTTTTAAGGCGGCGGTGAAGATTTCAGCAGCAGAAGCGGTGCTATTATTTATCAATACCAATAGCAATTTATTTGCAAAAATATCGCCTTTTTCAGCCGAAAAATCCTGTTTTTTACCGTCTCTTTCTTTGATACTAACAATAATTCCGCTATCTAAAAACAAATCAGCACTAGCAATTGCAGATTCTAATATTCCACCAGGATTATTTCTTAAATCAATAATTGCTCCTTCAAGTTGATGTTTAACTTGCAGGGCTTGCAATTCTTTTAATAAATCATCGGCAGTATTTTCTTGAAATTGGTTAATTCGAATATAGGCAAACTGATTATTTTTGATTTGGGAAAATAAACCAGAAGTTTTAATTATTTCGCGAGTTAAAGTGAGATTTTGCACCTTATTTTCTTGCAAGAGGGTAATTTTTACTTGCGAACCTATATTTCCATTGAGTAATTTATTTATTTCATCGATATTTAAGTGTTGAATATCTTTTTCATCGATATGAGTAATTAAATCACCGCTTTTAATTCCAGCAAGTTGCGCTGGCGAATTATCAAGTGCTGAAATTACCGTAACAGTGGAATTTTTTATGTCCAAGACTAGTCCAATTCCTGCATAAATTCCCTCTGCTTCGGCTTCAAAATGATTATGTTCAGCATCAGATAAAAAGTTTGAATACGGGTCGAGACGGGTGAGCATTCCGCGAATTGCCCCTTCGATTAGATGGCGATTATCGGTTTCTTCCACAAAACGGCGTTTAACTACATCAAAAACATCGACAAAAGTTTGCAAACTCTCAAAAGGAATATCATCAGGTTTGAGATTTGCATCGTCAAATTCATTAAGAGAGGTTAAATTTATTGCCGAATTATTAGTTTGATTATGGATTATTTCTTCATTTTTCTCTATTTCTTCTGCTTGAATAGTGTTGAAAAATAGCCGTAAGAGTATGAAAAAATAAAGATGATATTTTAAGTTCATAAAATTACATTCCATAAAAATAAAAAACGCTGCTAAATTGCAGCGAATTTTATTTGATTTATATAAATTTAATGGATTATTTTTAGTCCTGTAATTGACTTTAATTGCTCTGGTAAATGAATTAAATTGCCGCAATCGTGGATATTTAAGATTTGCAATTCTGGTAGCTCACAAACTGAATCAGGAATTTTTGATAGTAGCGAGCAAGATTGCACATCAAGAGTGCGTAATTTTTTCAATTGACCGATATTTTCAGGAATTTCGACGAGTTTTTCGCAAGATTGCAAATTAAGTTCCCAAAGTTTTTGCAAATTGCCAATCGAACTCGGTAAATCGATTAAATTTTCGCAATACTCTAAATTCAATCGTTGCAGGTTGAATAAAGCTCCGATGCTGGTCGGAAGAGAAGTTAAATTTTCGCAGCCAGTTAAATTCAATTCCCAGAGATTTTGCAGATTACCGATATTTTCAGGCAGAGCGGTTATTGCCGAACAGTCTTGTAAATCCAGTTGTTGCAAATTATCCAATTCGCAGATTGTTTCAGGTAAAAATTCGATTTTTTCACAACCTGAAAGTTTTAATCTTTGCAATTTATGTAGATTTTTGAAACAGTCTGGTAATTCGCTGATGTTACGGCATTCTGATAGGTTGAAGAAATTTAATTCATATAACTCACCGATTGTATTTGGAAGCCTTGTCAAGCGTTCGCAAGCATGCAAATTAAGCCGTCTTAAAGCACTTAATTTATTGATATCTGAAGGTAAATAAGATAAATGTTCGCATTCGGAAAGGTTTAATTCCTGCAATTGTTTCAAATTAACAAAATTTTCAGGCAAAGAGATGATTTTTTTACAGCCTTGTAGGTTAATTCGGCGTAATTTAGTTAAATAACCAACTCCGTCAGGAATTGTGGTTAAATTTTTGCAGAAAGATAGCGTTAATTCAACGAGATTTTGCAATTTACCGATTTCTTCCGATATGTGCGAAATATTCTCTGAACAGCTTAAATCAAGCTCTTGTAAATTGCTTAAATGTTGAATATTGTCAGAAAGATTAGTTAATTTATTGCAATAACTTAAATAAAGTCGGCGGAGTTTTTTAAGTCCACCAATTGAGTACGGTAAGCTTTCTAAATTGATGCAACGGTCGACATTTAATTCTTGCAAGAGTTGTAAATCACCGATATTTTCAGGCAAGAAAGAGAGTTGTTCGCAGCCCGTTAAAACTAATTCTTGTAGTTGCGATAATTTTCCCAAAGTTTCTGGAATTGCGGTTAAAGAGCTCAAAAAAGATAAGTTAAGAGTGTGCAGATTTTCTAACCGCGACAAAGTTACTGGTAATTGTTCGATTGCTGGACAGTTGGAAATAATCAATACTTGCAACGACAAAATATCGCCGATTTCATCAGGAAGACTGCTTAAATTTGGGCAATTTGTTATTTCCAAAATTTGTAAATTATTCAAACCAGAAATGCTTGCGGGAAGATTGCTCAATTCTTTGCAAGAGGTGATGGAAATTTTTTTTAGATTATCAAGTAATCCTAGTTTAGAGGGGAGATTTTTTATCGCAATAGATGAAAGATTTAGCTCTTCTAGTTCGGCTAATTTTGCGACATCACGAGGAATTATGTCGCTGGAAATATTATTTTCTTCCGCCCAAGAACTTAACTCGATTAAAGCTTGGGTTTTTGCGGTATCCAGTTCTGTCATATTTGATGCTCCTAAATTGACAAATTTATAAAACTATTTCTGTGCCAAGAGTGTTGAAAATTAGTAAATTTTCGGGATTTTCACCGTTAATTATTCGCACTTTTTTGACTTGTTTTTCTAATGCAAAAAGTGCGCAATTAACTTTTGGAATCATTCCGCCAGAGATGATTCCGTCTTTGATTAAGCGTTTAATTTCACTGCTATTTGCTTGATTTATCAATGTTTTATTTTCTCCCAGAATGCCATCAACATTGCTCATAAATAAGCATTCATCGGCATTTAAGGCGGCTGCGATATTTGCTGCGCAATAATCCGCGTTTATATTTAAAGCGGTATTTTTATCTTCGTTAATGCCAAGAGGTGCAATTACGGGTAAGAAATCAGCTTCTAAAAGTTGCAAAATAAGCTTGCAATTAACTTGTTTTATTTCTCCAACAAGCCCAAGATTGTGATTTTGCACGGCTTCCAGTGTATTTCCATCTTCGCCAGAAATGCCGACAGAGGGGATATTTTCTTTTAGAAGAGCCCGAACAATTGCCTTATTAACATTGCCGCATAGTGTCATTTCGACAACTTCCAGAGCTTTCTCGTCGGTATATCTTTGCCCATCAATAAATTTGGAATTGAGATTGGTTTTATCGAGCCAATGATTGATTTGCGGACCTCCACCGTGAATTAACACGATTTTTCTTTTTTCAATTTGCCGTAATTTTCTCAATGCAGCAGCGAAATTTTGCAAGGAATTGATATCTTCAATTGCATTACCGCCGTATTTTATTACTAGAATTTCTTGCATTTTTATTCCGATAATATTTTTTCGAATTACTTGACTTTAATATTAAAGATTGTGTTTTTTAACCGCGACCAGTATGTCCAAAACCGCCTTCTCCCCGTTCGCTTACGCCGCCGCTAAATTGTTCAACAGGTAATAATTTTGCGTGAAAGGTGGGGATTATCAAAAATTGTGCAACTCTTTCACCGAGTTGTATGCGATGAGTTTCTTGACTTCTATTCCATAGAGAGACTTTTAATTCCCCTTGATAATCGCTATCAATCAAGCCGACTAAATTACCGAGCACGATTCCTTTATTGCCTAAACCTGAACGGGGCAAAACTATTCCGCAAAATCCTGAATGAGCGATATAAAAGGCGATTCCCGTGCCGACAAGGCGGGTTTCTTGTGGTTTGATATCGATATATTCCTCATCGAAGACGGCTCGTAAATCCATTGCGGCACTACCGATGGTGGAATATTGCGGCAGTGGGATGGTGTTTCCTACTCTTTGGTCGAGAATTTTGTATTCAATTTGTAAAACTGAATCGGTCATAGTTTGTCCTTGAAATAGTATAGTCGTTTCAGTTCAAAATAAGACAAGGCAGCGAGCCGAAGACAGTATCTAGAATACGGCGAGGCGAAGCTAACGCAGTATTATTTTGAAATGTAACGACTATAAAAATCTGATAATAAAAAGTCTGATAAAAACCAGTTGATGATATATGACATCATAATTGCAGCTTTGCGGATTGAATAAACTGTAATTATTTATGAGGCAGTTGTATTACAAAATATTGATGAGAATTTTTTATTATCTAAAACTCAACTTACATTCATTCAAGGAAGCGAAATGTTTTATCAGCGAGTAAAAGAGCTTATTTTTGGCAAAGAACCAGAACAGGTGCAGCAATTATTTACTTTGCGAGATCAGTTGCAAGTTCAGGAAATAGTCGACCAACGCGCATTTAAGGTGCGTGAGCGGATGGCAGTTATTTTCAATTTTGTGCGGATTTTGAGTTGCTTGGTCATAGTTTTGTTTTCATCTTTTTTGGCTGGAAATGACAAGCCCTTAATTTGGCAGCAAAGTTTTGATACGCGCGAGCAGGTGGTTTTTGTCGGATTTAGTTATGCATTTTTATTACTTCTTTTGAATATTTGGAATTTCCGTAACAAAAAACGCACTACTGAACGGTTTTATTTAACTTCGGCTCTTTTGGATTTGATTTGCTTTTTGCTGATTGCCTCCTGTTTTAGGCTGGGAGTGCAGTGGCAGCCGATATTGTTTCTTTTTATGCTGACGGCTTTGATGTCGGTTTTAGTGCTTAATGTGCGGCATTGTTTGATTTATGTTGTCTGTGTATTTTTTGCGACGATGTCTTACTTTTTGGGCGTGGCGCGGTTGCAGTTTTCTTCTTACGGTGAATTTGTCGAACGCTTCCAACAGTCGATTTCAAAATTACCGTCGGATTGGTTAGCAATTTCTATCGTTATTTTGGCGGCTGCTGCGGTGTTATTTTTGTTGGGATTTTTAGCCAATACCGCAAGGGATAACGACATTCGCGCCAAACTTAACCGTAACTACTACGCGAAAAGTAAGCAGCTTAACGAGGCGATTATTACGGAAATGCCTAACGGCTTAATTGTGCTGAATGAAAAAGCGGAAGTGATTGCGATTAACCAGAAAATCCGTGAAATATTCAAAGTTACTGATATGCAAATGCCGAAAATGCTGCATCAGCTTGATACTTCTTTGGTGGAATATTTTCGTAATTGGAAAGAGAAAAAATATCAAGATCATCATCAGATAAAAATCGCCAATGAGGAATTTACCGCGACTTTTACTCCGATTTATCTCACGGGGTACTACCCGCTGGCGATGATTTCTCTGGAAAACATCGAGGTGAGTTACCGTCGTGTGCGTGAAACCAGGCTCGCATCATTGGGACGGCTTTCGGCGGGAATTGCTCACGAAATTCGAAACCCCTTGGGCACAATTCAGGCGGCGAACGAAATTCTTGGGGAATTGGAAGAAGACAATCCCGATATTCAAAAACTCTGCAAGAAAATCGCGGTCAATTCTGAACGGATAAACGCGATTATTCGGGATATTTTGGCGATGTTTGATAACCGTGCGCAAACTTATCAAGTGCTGGTGTTGCAAGATTTTCTGCAAGAGACAATCGAAAATTCGAAAACCGATAAATATTTGGAAGTTGTTGATATTTCAGTCAATACCGAAGCAACGGATGATTACCGTGTGCATTTTGATCCAGGTCATTTATCGCAAATCATTCATAACTTATTGCTGAATTCTTTGAAGCATTCAGGACAGAGTTTGGAAGAACTGAAAATTTCGGTTGTTACGCGTTTGTCGGGTAACGGTCGTTATATTTTCTTGGATATTGAAGATAACGGTCGCGGGGTAGATTTAGAAAACGCGGAACATATTTTTGAACCGTTTTATTCATCGCGCAAAGGTATCGGATTGGGCTTGTATCTGGTGCGGGAGATGGCTTTGGCAAATCAGGCGACGATTGCTTATGTGCCGAAAGATAACGGTGAAAATGGGGCGAGATTTCGCATTACGATGGAAGTGCATAACGATTGATTTGTACTGCCTCCGATAAAAAATAAGCGGGAACTTCGGTTCTCGCTTTTTTTATTTCATAGCGGCTTTTTCTTGACAAAATTTGTTGGAAATAAAAATTTTGCGACAAATTTTGTCGTTTTTTTGCGACTTTTGCCACTGCATTGACAAAAATTGTCGCGAATTATCTAAAATGTCGCCAGATAACGACAAAAATTGTCAATTGAAGTATGAATTTAATTTTAGATTTGTGAGGACTGTGTTTATGTCTAATGTGCTGATTATTGATGACGAGCGCGATATTTGTGAAATGGTTGAAATGGCTCTGAAAAGTCAGGTAGATAGCATTTCAAGCGTTTATTGCATTGCCGATGCAAAAAAGATTATGAAAGATCAGCAATTTGACATAGTGTTTTGTGATGTGCGTCTGCCTGATGGCGATGGTCTTGATATGTTGGCTTATATAAACAAGCATTTTGACGGCACGCCTGTTTGCATTATGACGGCGCACGGTTCGATGGATATGGCAATTCGCGCCTTAAAACTCGGTGCATCAGACTTTATAAATAAACCGTTTTCGCTTAAACAATTACGCACGGTTTGCAAGAATTTGACGGGGGCTTCTACTCCTGCAAAAAAGTATAAACACCCTAATGCAGCTCCCAAAGCTGCACAGGGAAAAGCCGCAGCACCACAAGTAGATGCCGAAAAACTCGCGGCAATGATTATTGGCGAAAGTGAAGGTATTACGGAAGTTCGTGAAATGATTGTGCGAGTTTCTGGCTCACTTGCTCCTGTTTTTATTCACGGTGAAAGCGGCACGGGTAAAGAAGTTGTAGCGCGCGCTATTCACGAACAATCTGCTCGGGCTCATCAACCGTTTATCGCGGTAAATTGCGGTTCAATTCCTGAAAATTTGGTGGAAAGCGAATTTTTCGGTTACAAGAAAGGTTCATTTACGGGTGCGGATAAAGATAAGGACGGTTTATTTGTTTCGGCGAACGGTGGCACTTTATTTTTAGATGAAGTGGCTGATTTACCGCTTGCGATGCAGGTAAAACTACTTCGTGCTTTGCAAGAAAAAGCAGTTCGTCCGATTGGTGGCGCGCAAGAAGAAGCGGTTGATGTGCGGATTATTTCTGCGACGCATAAAAATTTAGAACAATTGGTGAAAAACGGCGACTTCCGTGAAGATTTGTTTTATCGCTTAAATGTTATTGATATGAAATTGCCGCCTTTGCGTGAAAGAGGTGATGATGTAAAAATTTTGGCGCAGCATCTACTGACAAAACTTGCACCGCGTTCGCAGCATAAAAATGCGACTTTAAGCAAAGAGGCGATGGAAAAACTGCATTCTTACGATTTTCCAGGCAATGTCCGTGAATTGGAAAATATTCTGGAACGGGCTTTGACATTCAGCCAAACTTCTGAAATTTCTGCTGACAGCATTCGCATTACGGTTAAAACAGAAGAACCTGCACCGCAGCCGAAGTTTAGCGGCAGACCTTCGCCAAATCCTGTTGCAACTGCGAATGTTTCATCTGATGGAGAAGTCGAGCAACCAATTTTGCGCCCGACACTTCGTTCGCAAAATCAAAATAAACTTGCACCGAAAAGTTCGATGGGTAGTTTTTCTTTTGAATTAGACGAAAGCGATGATGCGGAAGTTAAAAATCAAGAAGCAAAACCTGCCGCAAAACCAGCAGTCGAAAAAACAGCAGCGGAGAAAATTCCAAGTAGTAATGGTTTTGCAATTGGTGAAGAAGTTCGGGAAGAGGTAAAAGAAACCGTCCAAGAAACCGAGAAAAAAGTTGTTGAATTACGAGCCGTGCAGGAAGAAGAAGTTGTCGAAGAGGAATTTGATAGCAATGACATTCCTGATAGAACTTATGGTGCGGACGACGACTACATTGTTGGCGATGATGACGATGGCGTAGAAATATCCGATGACGATGAAGATATGCCAGCAGATTTGAAATCTGTGATGGAAGAACACGAAAAACGGATTTTGGAAGCGGCAATCGAAAAATATGGCGACCGCAAGAAAATCTGCGAAAACTTAGGTTTAACTGACCGCCAACTTCGTTACAAACTCAAAAAATTCAATTTGTCCTGATGCGTTCATTAAATCAAGTTGATTTATCCGCCTTGCACAGTTTGGCGACGATTGCGAAAGCCGACGAATTGTTGGAATTAGAAGCCGCCGAAGAGGCGGTTTTTATTCGTCCTGACGATGTGATTTTGGGTGCGGGAAACAATATTTTTTTTGCAGGCGATATCAAAAAACGCGTGCTGCGGGCGGGGTTTTCTGGAATTGAGCTTGCTTTTGAAGATGAAAATTCCGTTCTGCTTAAAGTTTTGGCGGGCACTCTTTGGCAAGATGTGGTGGAATTTGCTTGCGGTCGCGGTTTGTTCGGAATTGAAAATCTTGCAGCGATACCGTCTTCGGCGGGAGCTGCTCCCGTGCAAAATATCGGTGCTTACGGTGTAGAACTTGCCTCGGTATTGGAAAAGGTTCGGGTTTATGACTTTATTGATAAGAAATTTCTTGATATTGCGGCTAGTGATTGCGGTTTTGCTTACCGTAAAAGTAATTTTCAAACTGCTTGGAAAAAGCGGTTTTTTATTGTTGAAATCGTCTTGCGCTTGAATAAAAACGGGCAAATCAACGCTAATTATCCAGGGCTTGCCAAGGTCAAAACTCCGCTTGAAATGATGCGGCAGGTGATGGATTTACGGTCAAGCAAAATTCCCGATCCCAAGTTTCACCCGAATGCGGGCAGCTTTTTTCACAATCCGATTGTGGATTTGCCGCGCTATTGGGAGTTGCAGGAAGAATATCCCGACATTCCCGCTTTCAAATACACGGAAAATCAGGTGAAAGTGCCAGCGGCTTGGTTGATTGAGCAATGCGGATTTAAGGGAAAACTGGACGGAAAAGTCGGAATTAGTGCCCAGCACGCGGTGATTTTGGTGAATTACGGCGGAACGGGGCGCGAGATTTTGCAATTTGCGGCAAAAGTGCAAAGAGCGGTTGGGGGGCGTTTCGGTTTGCAACTCAATATTGAACCGACGGTTGTAGGCGAAATTTGATTTTTTAACATAGTCGTTTCAATTCAAAATATAGTCGTTTCAGTTCAAAATAAGACAAGGCAGTGAGCCGAAGACAGTATCTAGAATACGGCGAGGCGAAGCTAACGCAGTATTATTTTGAAATGGAACGACCATAAGACAAGGCAGCGAGCCGAAGACAGTATGCCTAATACGGCGAGGCGAAGCTAACGCAGTATTATTTTGAAGTGAGACGACTATAAAAACGGAGGAGTGGTGAGCGAGATTGCGGCGGTTGCTTTTGATAAAGACGGAGTTATTTTTAATAGTGAGGCTTTGTATGCACAAGCTTTGCGTGAGGCGGTAAAAAAATGTTCTTTGCATTTTGACGAGGCGGTATTTCGCGCGATGACGGGGCTTAATGCGGAAAAATCGCGGCTTTTGATTTTGGAAGCCGTAGGCTCGCAAATGAACGGTGATGAATTTATTTTTGAGCATTGGTTACCGCTTTTTTTTCGCAAAGTGGAGGAGGGCGGTTTAGAGTTTTGCACGGGCGTTGAGAGCTTGATTGAAACTTTGTCTGAAAACTTTCCGCTCGCCTTGGTCACTTCCGACGATTACGAGCATTTGCTTTACAGCTTCAACGCAACGCGTCCTGATTTACTGCGCTATTTTTCGGTGCTAGTTACGGTAGAAGATGTTGAAAATCCCAAACCTAATCCTGAACCTTACGAGCGGGCAGCGGTTTTATTAGGTGTTGCGAATGAAAAAATGCTGGTGATTGAAGATTCGGAATACGGCGTTCGTTCGGCAATTGAGGCTGGTTGTCCGACGCTGATTTACTCCGCAACGGAACATTGCAATGTTTCACAGGGCTTACAAAATAAAGCTTGTGGAATAATTTGCTCACACCGAGAAGTTGCAAAATATATTTAGTAATTCACTTTGATTTATATTTCAAGCAAAAAAATAGGAAAAAATAAATGGCAGAAACACATTTCGGATACCAAACTATTGATGAAAACGAAAAAACGGCAAGAGTTGGAGAAGTTTTTTCATCGGTAGCGAAAAAATACGATGTAATGAATGATGTGATGAGTTTTGGAATTCACCGTTTATGGAAAGATTGGTTTGTATGGCAAACTGATGTTCAAGCAGATGAAAGAGTATTAGATTTAGCTGCTGGGACTGGTGATATTACTGCCAGAATAGCTAAAAAAATGTGCGGTAAGGGTGTAGATATTTCTGGCAAAATCACCGTATCTGACATCAACGAAGAAATGCTGGAAGTCGGTAAAAAACGCTTGCTTGCCAAAGGTTGGGCGCATAATTTGGAATTTGTAATTGCTAATGCTGAGGAATTGCCGTTTGAGGATAATTCATTTGATTTGGTAACAATGGCTTTTGGACTTCGTAATGTTACGCATCAGCAAAAGGCATTAAATGAGATATACAGGGTGTTAAAAAAAGGCGGAAGAGTGTTGGTTTTGGAGTTTTCTGCACCGCAAAATCCCGTATTTTCCAAAGTTTATGATTGGTATTCTTTTACATTTTTACCGAAGATGGGCGAAGTTATTGCCAAAGATGCGGCAAGTTATCAATATTTAGCCGAATCTATTCGAATGATGCCAAAACAAGAAGAATTAAAAAATATGTTTATTGCCGCTGGTTTTAATTCCTGCGAATATCAAAATATGACAAACGGTATTGTGGCAATTCATAAGGGTGTGAAATAAGAAATTTATTTTTAACGGGAAAATAAAATGAAAAAAATATTTTTAGTTGTTGCGGTAAATTTAGTCTTAACGGCGAATTCTTTTGCTGAATTAAAAACCGCTGACGGTGATTTTTCAGAATATTTAAGCGTTGGTAATACTGCAAATGACGGTTGGACGAATGAGTTGCAAGTGCAAAAAAGTAATGCTATTTTGCCGCAAAATAATCCACAAACAGTGCAAAATAATGCCAGCAATATTCCTGTTTCTAGTGTAAAAATTCAAACTGAAGACTTAGGGAAAAATAACAATGGAGTGCAAGTAAATAATAATTTTGCCAGTAGTGCGGCAATTAGCAATCAAGTGCAAAATGCTCTGAATAATAATGCGACAACAGGGCAGAATAATTTAGTGAATGGTGCAAATAATGTTGCACTTGGAAATATTGCAGATAACGCCGAAAAGAAGACAATTTCTTTTAATGAATATACGGCAAATAATGATAAACAGTCGGATAAAAAAACAAAGAAATCTGAAAAAAATAATCAGAACGGTATAAAAAATAATGAAGAACAGCCGTTAGATGCGGTGAAACAAATGCAATGTAAGCAATTAACCGATGATGTTTGGCATATTTATGCTTATACCGCTTCTTGTATTGATGTGAATAATGCCGAATATTCGCATATTAAAACGGGAATGGGAGAGGCGAAAATCAAAAGCCAGCTTGATGCTTGTTATCCAAATGGCACGAATAATCAGGAATTTGAACGCACGGGAGAAAGCCATATTGCTTATGCTTATTTATCTGGCGGTCAAAAAAGTATTGAAACTTATTGCAGTAAATATCGTTCTCATAATGAAATGCTTTTGAAGAAGTATTTTTAAGCTGCCACAGGTGAAAAAATAAAGCCGCAGAGGGTAAAAAAATCTGCGGCTTATTTTGAATTATGAGAACTATAACTATGAATAATAGTGCTTTCGTATCAAAGTAACAAAATATGTTACAATAAATTTTTCAGTTAATTTGGAGTGTAAATTTATGGCATACGATATGAAATTTAAGGAAAAAGTGCTAGAAATTTTGGCGCAAAATAACGGTAATGTGCTTAAAACTAGTAAATTATTTAATTTAAACTACCGAACCGTCGTTAGATGGAAAGAAACTGCCGCAAGAGGTGAAAGTTTAATACATAAGAGTGGTGGTAAAAGAGTGGAAAAAATAAACCCA
>JAGBJT010000031.1 GCA_017934275.1 Cardiobacteriaceae bacterium
CTTCAAGCAATGAGAACAACTGTCGGTTTGATGAATTTATGTTATAACATCTTCCGTTATGAGCAAGTTATGCGCTTAAAATTACTTACAGTGTAAAAACTAATAAAAACAGCATAAATAGTGTATAAAAATACAGTTAAAATATAACCCCCCCCATCGAAAGGTGGGGTTTTTTTATTTCTGCAATTAAGTTAAAGAAAAAATTGTTGAAAAAAATTGACAACGGGTAAAAAATGTTAAATTTGGATGCGCCCTAAATTAAATAATTTACTAGTTTTAAGCACATTGCCGTTATTTTGCGCCAAAATTTCTAACACTTTTTCCTTAAATTTCACATCGTATGCCATAAATTTATACTCCAAATTAGCTAAAAAGTTGATTGTAAAATTCTTTTATTACTTTGATATGAAATAACTATATTAAAAAGACAAAAAAATGCCGCAAATTTGCGGCGAGTTTCAGAGGAAAAATGAAATAAATCGGACTTTTTATTTTGGTCTGACTGCCACAACTTTACCGTCTTCCAGTTGCCAAATTAGCATATCTGCCAATTTAACCACCGCAGTTGCTCGACTTCCGCCAATTTTGTATGAACCAAGTAGCGAACCCGTTGTCGCATCTAGCCAAAAAAGAGTTCCTTTGTTATCGACTACGGCAAGTTTTCCGCCAGCAATTATTTCTGGCGGTGAAAGATGATGCCCGATAAGTTTGTTATTGCGCCAAACTTCGTGTCCGTCCTGCTGTGCAAGTGCGACAACTACATCTTTTTCACCGACGATATAAATATTTTGCTCATCTAGCGCAAAATTTTTGAGAGTTGAAACTTTGGTGTTTTCCCAAGCCATTCCGCCTTGCCCGCCTAAATCAACCGCATACATTCGATTTTGATACGAACTAGCGAACATTCTGCCTCGGTTGATTTTCGGAGTTGCGTTCTGGTCGATAATTTTGCCGACAATGCTAGACGAACCGCTTGTTTTCAAATTTTCCTTGGCGAGAGCGAGACCGTTATTTTGATCCAGCACGATAAATTCACCGCTATCGCCCGTAATCACCACAATTCCGCCTTCGACAATTGGCGATGCCGTGCCCTGCATAGAAAGCAGCGAGCTATTTCCTTGATATTTCCACAAAACTGTGCCGTCATTCGGATTAAACGCTACAACTTCCGCCCCCGCGGTATATGCAACCAAAATACCGTCGCCGACCGTCGCAGGTGCAAGCATTATGGAATCGAGTTGCGCACGCCAAACTTCCTTACCGTTAGCGGCGGAAATTGCGAGCAATTCACCGTTTTTTGTGCCGACAAATGCCAGTCCGCCATCAACGGTAAGTCCTGCCGAAAGTTTGTTTTTCAATTTAACTTTCAATTCCTGCTTACCAGTCTCGGCGTTGATAGCGGTAAAAACACCGTCTTTGGAAATGGCATAAATTTTCCCGTCGCTATACGCGGGCTGGAAGGAAAATTGTTTTTCACCCTTACCGACGCTGGTTTTCCACACAACTTGCGTGCCGACATCTTTAACTTTCGCGACCTTGCTTGCTTTCGGATAATTATTTTTCCCCGATACAGCACCGCAACCCGCAAGCAAAACTGAAATTAAGCAAATACCGATGATTTTTTTCATTATTTAGTTCCTTCGTCGGTTTCTTCTTCGGTTTTAGCTTCAACCGCTTGCTCTTCGGCTTTAACTTCTACCGCTTGCTCTTCGGATTTAGCTTCCACCGCTTGCTCTTCGGATTTAACTTCTACCGCTTGCTCTTCGGTTTTAACTTCAACCGCTTGCTCTTCGGTTTTAACTTCCACCGCTTGCTCTTCGGCTTTAACTTCCACCGCTTGCTCTTCGGCTTTAACTTCAACCGCTTGCTCTTCGGCTTTAACTTCAACCGCTTGCTCTTCGGCTTTAACTTCAACCGCTTGCTCTTCGGTTTTAACTTCCACCGCTTGCTCTTCGGTTTTAACTTCCACCGCTTGCTCTTCGGTTTTAGCTTCAACCGCTTGCTCTTCGGTTTTAACTTCCACCGCTTGCTCTTCGGCTTTAACTTCAACCGCTTGCTCTTCGGATTTAGCTTCCACCGCTTGTTTTTCGGATTTAGCTTCAACCGCTTGTTCTGTGGTTTTCACTTCCGCTACATCAGTTGCACTTTCAATCTTCTGGGCGGTTAAATTCTCTTCTGCTGCAAGAATATCGACCGTCATCGACAAAATCGGGGAAGCAGAATCTTGCGCGGCTTTACGGTAAGCGGCAAGTGCTTCGGATTTTTTACCTTGTAAATAAAGGCTATCACCGCGCAGAAGATTGATTTGCGCTGCATACATCGATTTTGCCAAATCATTCATCAGCAAATCAGCGCGCGCGTAATCACCATCAGCGACTTTCTGTTTTGCCAGTTGCCATTTCGCGGTATGTGCAACAACTTCATCCTGCGCTTTGCTCGCTTTTTCCCAAGCAGCAAGAGCTTTTTGTTTTTCCTGTTTATCAAGATAGACGCTCGCAATCAACATCGCCGCAATATTGCCCTGCTCCGTATGATCGTTTTGCAGTTTTTGCTGATAAGTCAAAATCGCTTTATCTGTATCACCGCTATTTATTTCATCAACCATCTGTTCCAAAATGTAGTTGAGTTGCGAATTGCTGCGATGTTTGTGCTCATTCCAATAATCAATCCCGAACAGAACCGCCAGTGCCAGCACAATTCCCAAAATTATCGACGGCAAATAGTGGCGTATCCATTCGCGGACGATTTCTCCCATTTCTTCGTTTGAGCGTTCAATCATTTGTAATTTCCTTGTATTACGGTGTAGTGCTAGTAATTAGCTGGCAAAGTTGTTCGAATGAAAGCGATTTTTGCTCGCCTGTTTGCAAATTTTTATATGTCGTTTGATTTACGGCGACTTCCGCTTCACCAAAAATCAAAACCGCGCGTGCTGAAACCATATCCGCCTTGCGCAATTGTTTTTTGAGTGCTTGAAACTGATTGTGGCAAATTACCGTGAGTTCAGGAAATTTTGCCCGTAAATCACGAGCCCATTTGATGGCGGTTATTTGCTCTTTTTCACTAGTTGCCAAGATGTAAAAATTTGCTTGTTTTTCCGTCGTCGGTGCAATTTTTTCTTTTAGTAAAGAAATACGGTCAATACCGAAAGCAAATCCTGCTGCGGGAGTAGCTTTTCCGCCAAGTTCTTCTACTAATCCGTTATAGCGACCGCCTGCGCAAATCGTGCCCTGTGCTCCCAACTCACGCGTCGTCCATTCAAAAACGCTATGGCAGTAATAATCCAAACCTCGCACCAAACGCGGATTTATTACATATTTAATGTCTAATGCTTCGAGATATCCGCGCAAATCTTCAAAATGCTTTTGTGATTCCGCGCCCAAAAAATCGCTCAAATTCGGAGCAGAAAGCAGAATTTCCTTAGTTTTCGCATCTTTGCTATCCAAAATACGAAGCGGATTGGTGGTTAGTCTGCGCTTGCTGTCTGTGTCTAAATCGTTTTCATAGCGGCTTAAATATTCCCGCAAAGCCGCAATAAATTGCACTCTTTCCTCTGCAAGCCCAATCGAATTTATTTCTAGATTGACCGCATTGCGGATTTCTAATTCCTGAAACACCATCTCGCCAATTGCGAGCAATTCCGCATCCAAAGCGGCAGTTTCAATTCCAAAACATTCCACCGAAATTTGCTTAAATTGCCGAGTGCGTCCTTCCTGCGGTCTTTCGTGGCGAAACATTTCACCTTCAACAAAAAACCGAGAAACCTGCTGCAAAAGCCCATTTTCGATAACTGCTCGCACCATTCCCGCCGTCCCCTCTGGACGCAAGGACAAATTGTCGCCGTTACGATCTTCGAAGGAATACATTTCTTTACCGACGATATCGGTATCACCGCCAATCGAACGGACAAAAAGCGCGGTTTTTTCCAAAATCGGCAGCTCCGCCACCTGATAACCAAACTGTCCTAACACACGACGAATTAGCAGACAAACCGCCGCTCGTTTAGTAGCAAGCGGCGGCAAAATATCGGGAAAACCACGAATAGATTGAATTATTTCAGCCATTTTTTTATTTACTTGTTAATTAAATATTCAGTTAGACACCGTTGTCTCATCCGTTTTTAAGTCAATGATGATTTCACGAAAATTATTTTTGCTCCGCAACGCATCAATCGGCACAACTTCACCACGAACCGTAACCGACACAAATTCTGGTCTCGTGATACTCACGCGATACGGCGAGCCGTTCGAACTTAAAACAAAAGTTTCATCTTTTTGCTTCAAGGTGCTCACGATAGAACGGTTGTTTTTATCGTACACCTCCAACCAACTTCTGCCAGAAAAACTAATTATCGCAGCAGAATTAGCATCAACTGGTGCAAGAGTTTTCGACACTTGCTGCGAATTTTTCTGCAATTTTGGTCGCACAATTCCATCGTCAATTTCTTTCTCTTCTTCTACTGGCTCTACTTTGGCAGATGCAGGATTTATCTCGCCCGATTGTTCTTTCTCCTGACCAAAAAAATACATTTTTATCGGACTAGCCGTCGTGTCGTAATCAATAAACATCTTGACTTTATCTACCAACCAAGTGTCCGTTCCAAAGCTTTCTACCAGCAACAAAACACAAATCGAGGCGGTAACAAAAACAACCGATAAACACCAAGCCTGCTTTAAGCGCAAAACTCGCCGTTCTTTTTTGTTATCAACGCTACTTGCAACCGTTTCAGTTTCCGTTTCATACGCGGGGATTTGCAACATATATTCATCAGAAGAAATCGAATGCAAAAGCGCAATGCAATCCATATTCAAATAACGGGCATAACGCATTATGTGATCACGAACAAAAACCGCAGCACCAATTTCACCAAAACGGTTTTCTTCAATTTTTTCCACAATTTCAACATTGAGATTGCTTTGTATCGCCGCCATTTTGATGCTAATTCCACGCTTCATTCGCTCTGCCCGCATTCTGGCACCGATATCGTGAATATCAGCTCCCAGAGACGGTTCAACCGAACGCTTGTTTTGCTGCGGTTTCTGCTTATTTTGTTTTTTATTGGTTTTGTGAAATAGAGACATATCGCACCTCAATTTTCTGTTTCTACCAAAAACCAACTAACCGAAAAGCGGATTTTTCGCCGCTTTCATCAATATCACTCGGATAGTCATCTCACGACAAACAACTACAAATTACAGTTGTTTGTCATTTTTATAGTCGTTTCAGTTCAAAATAAGACAAGGCAGCAAGCTTAAAGACTGTATCTAGAATACGGCGAGGAAGCTCCCGCAGTATTATTTTGAAATGGAACGACTATATTTGTATTGTTTTCGTATTACAAGCCTAATTCTTTTGCTTGCGGACTGTTAGAGAAGCGTTTTTGCGAACGCATTATGCGGATAAAGTTTTGTTCAGCTGCCGCATCATTCAAACCGCGCGCCGCCAAAATTCCCAATTTCAGAGTTTCTGGCGTAACCGCTTGATAAGTGTGCAGAGTTTGGATATGTGAAAGTGCTTCACCGTAATTTCCTTGTTCAACCGAAATTTGCGCCAAAGCAAGCAAAGCATCAGGTGATTTGTCATTGAGATTCAAAGATTGCTGATAAGCGGTTCTTGCGCCAGCAGCGTTTCCTCGTTCTTTTTCGCAATTTCCTTCCGCCACCGCTGCCATATTGCTAAATTCTGGACCTTTCGCTCGCATCGTTTCATAGAGCTTTTTGCGTTCAGGATTACGGTTGAATTTACAGAGGAATTTGGCGTAATCGAAATAACCTTGTTGATAAGTTGGGTGAGCGTTGATTAGCTTTTCATACACCTGCTCGCCAGCCGCGATATTTTGCTGCGCTTCATAAACATTCGCAAGACCGTGCCAAGCTTCTGGTCTTTCAGCATTGATTTCAATTGCTCGCATCAATCTCGCTTCTGCCATTTCGTAATTGCCGCTAGCGTAATACTGCGCCCCCAAGTTCAAATAATTTTGGTATGCCTTTTCATAGTCAGCTTTCATACCTGTTGGTTCTGCAACTTTGCGAGTAGTAATTTCTTCGTCATCGCCACTTGACAACGAACAAGCTGATAAAAATAAAACAAAGGAAATCAGCACTGATAGCTGCATTTTTTGTTGCTTTTGCATTTTTTTTGCTCCTTGAAATATAAATTTTTATGAATATTTGTAAAAATCAGCCGCTTACGGCAACTTTATTTGAATTCGCAATCTCGCCTCTTTTGCGCATTTTATTTTTCACATTCCCGACCAACTGACCGCAAGCGGCATCAATTTCATCACCGCGCGTTTTGCGAATCGTCGTTGTAAAACCATTTTCCGCCAAAATCCGCTGAAAACGCAAAACACTATTTTTTGACGGTTTTTGATATGGACTTTCTGGATAGGGATTAAATGGAATTAAATTTATTTTTCCGCCGATATTTTTCAAAAGCCGCGCGAGTTCCTCTGCCTGCTCGGGACGATCATTGACCCCCGCAAGCAGAACATATTCCCAAACAATTCCGCCGTGCTGACGGTTGTTATCGATATATTTCTGACAAGCCGCGAGTAAATCTTGTAAGCCGTAACGAGCATTTATCGGCACAAGCTGATTGCGTAGTTCATCGTTCGGTGCGTGCAGGGAAATTGCCAGCGACACCTCCGATACTTCCCGTAATTTTTCAATTGCAGGAACAATTCCCGAAGTCGAAATCGTTACCCGCCGTTTTGACAGCCCAAATCCGTAATCACAAAGAAAAATATCCACCGCCGTAACCACAGAAGAAAAGTTCAAAAGCGGCTCGCCCATTCCCATCAAAACAACATTACTCACCGAACGACGACGGCTATCTTGCACTTTGCCGTCAAATTCGCCGAGCAATTTTTTGGCATACCAAACTTGCACCGCGATTTCGCCAGCAGACAAATTACGGTTAAATCCCTGCTTTCCCGTCGAACAAAACGGACAATCCAAGGCACACCCTGCCTGCGAAGAAATACACAAAGTTCCGCGACCGTCTTCGGGAATAAACACCGTCTCGATGCTATTTCCGCAACCGTAACGAAAAAGCCATTTGCGTGTTCCGTCAAGAGAAGTTTTGTCGGAAACAATTTCGGGCAACACAAAATGCGCTTTGGCACGGAGTTTTTCCCGCAGAGCTTTACCAAAATCTGTCATCAAATCAAAATCAAGAATTCCAGCGTGATAAATCCATTTCATCAATTGCCGCGCACGGAACGGTTTTTCACCAATTTCCGTAAAAAACTTTTCCAACTGTGAAAGATTTAAATCGAAGAGATTGACAGACATTTCGGTGCAAAAAAAACACGGAATAAAAAAATAAAAAAACAAGTGCTAGAAAAAATAGCACTTGTTATGACAGAAATTAACGAGAAGAAATTTCGATTTCAGAGAAGAAATAAGCGATTTCAACCGCCGCTGTTTCAGGTGCATCAGAACCGTGAACCGCATTCGCATCAATACTTTCAGCAAAATCAGCTCGGATTGTTCCTTTTGCCGCTTCTTTCGGATTGGTAGCTCCCATCAATTCACGGTTCTTGGCAATAGCGTTTTCGCCTTCCAAAACTTGAATGATGACTGGACCAGAAATCATAAATTCCACTAAATCTTTGAAAAACGGTCTTTCGCGATGCACGGCATAAAAACCTTCCGCTTCTGCACGGCTTAATTGCTTCATTTTTGCCGCAATAATTTTGAGACCTGCATTTTCAAAACGAGAATAAATTTGACCAATTACATTCTTCGCCACAGCATCAGGTTTGATGATTGAAAGAGTTCTTTCTTTTGACATTTGTTAGTTCTCCGTAATTTGTTTTACAAAAAATAAATAGAAGTTGATTAAAAAAGCGCGAAATCTTAACCGAGACGATTACAAATACCGTCTTTGCAACTCTGCCAAGCGTTCTGGTGTACCAACATCTTGCCAGTCGCCGTTAAAAATTTCGCCGTAGAGCATTTTTTTCTTAACAAGCGAATGAAAAATCGGCGCGAGTTTGGCAGGAATTCTTTCTTCTAAATCCTGAAAAATCTCGGCCGACAACACGGACATTCCCGCAAAAGTGAAATCCTGCCCAGATAGCACATAACCGTTGGAATAAGAAAAATCGCCTGCTGCTTTCCAATCAGGATTTTTCACTAACAGCAAATATGCTGGAAATTGCCGCGAAAACTTCCGTAAAAAATCAGCAACATCAATATCAATCCAAACATCAGCATTGACAACCAAAAACGGCTCTTCTCCCAAAAGCGGCAGAGCTTTTTTTATTCCACCAGCTGTTTCCAAAAGTTCTTCTTCACGGGAATACGCAATTTGCACACCGTATTTTTTACCGTCGCCGAGATGCTGTGCAATCATCTCACCTAAATAGTGCAAATTAACCACGATTTCTGAAATTCCAGCTTGTGCAAGCCGAGAAATTTGCCATTCAATCAAAGTTTTATCTGCGATTTTGAGCAGTGGTTTTGGTGTATTTGCGGTCAAATGCCGCATTCTGGTGCCGCGTCCTGCGGCGAGAATCATTGCTCGCACCGTGTTTTTACCGTTAAGTTTGTCTATTTTTTAGCTAAACAATTCGTTCCAATGTTTTACGGACAACGCTGTCTAATTCCCGACATTTGCTCGCTAAAAACGGAACAGTTGCTTCCAAAGCCGCACTTTCTTCCAGAACATAATCCCAGACTAGCGGCAGATGATTGAGATAACGCGGTTTGCGATCTTGCTTTGCTATCCGCACAAATAATCCCAAAACCTTGATATGCCGTTGCAAAGCGCAGGCATTGCAAATATTTTTCCAAGCATTGTGTGAAAGATGCGGATAGTTGCGACGACGGAATTCATCTTCCCAAGTGTCGCGAATAGATTTTGGATAGCTGATGTAGCAATCGCGGGTGATAGAAATTAAATCGTAAGCGGCACTACCCCAAAGCGCGTCTTGATAATCGATGAAAACAATTCTTTTATCTCGCGTCAGCATCAAATTTTTGGAATGAAAATCGCGATAAACCAGCACTTTCGGTTGATTGTTGATGATATTTACCAAGCTATCGCAGTCGCGCTGAAAATATCCCCGTTCGCTGACAGATAACGGTTTGCCGAGTAAATATGGGAAAAACCAACTATCCGCACGGGAAAATTCCTCACGAAGAATATCGCGGCTATACGGTGCAATAAACGGCTGCATATCCGCCGTTTTTGTCTGCCATTTTGCAAGCAAATCCAAAATTTCTGGCATCACGGTCGCGCTATTTGTAGATAACGCGTCATAAACCGCAACATCACCTAAATCTTCTAACAGCAAACTTTCACCGTCTTCACTTTGCGCATAAATTTCTGCCACAGGTAATTCGCGCTCGGAGAGCATTACGGTAAGTTCGAAAAATTTTTGCACGCTTTCTGGTTGCGCTCGTCCGTCCATCAGAATGACGGTTTCTGTGTCATCGATTTCCAAACGGTAATATTTTCTCGTTCCCGCTTCGCCGACTAAACGCTTGATATTGCTAACTTGAGGAAAAGATTCATAAATAAACCCCCAAGTTCTCTGATCTAGCACTTTGAATCTCCTGACTGTTATTTTTTATGATTAAAAATAAAGCGGGAGGAATAATTTCTCCCGCAAGTTCGATAAATTTATTTCCGTAACAAACTGTGAATGATGTCGAAGGTTTTCTTGTAGCCGTCGCTTTCATCACCTTTGAGTGGCACGGAATATTTGCCATTAACAATGAAAGCTGGCACACCGTCAATTCCTGATTTACCGAACAAATCCGCAGCCCGTGCAACATTTTGTTTGACTTCTAAAGAATTCCAAGCTTTATTGAATTCTTCCTCGGTTACACCGCGCGAAGTGAAGAAATTTTTCACTGCCGCATCGTTAGCCAAAAGCGCATTTTTCTTTTCCTTAAAAATAGCGTCGAAGTAATCATTAAAGAGTTCTTCTTTTTTCAAAAACTTCATTGTGTAAAAAGCACGAGATGGTCTTGACCAACGGTCGGATTCCAATGTTGCAGGAACGATTTCAAATTCAACACCTTCTGGAATACCGTCTTCCAGCCATTTTTCTACAAATCCACGCAATTTATTGCAATGCGGACAACCGAACCAGAAAAACTCAATAACCTTCGGTTCTTCGGTTTCTTCAATAACTACGGGAAGAGTTTCATAATCGCGGTTTTCGGCGTATTTAAGCTGCGCCTGCGAATTTATAGAACAGAAAAGAAAAACAATTGAAGCAAGACTTGCAAAAATATTGCGCTTTGAAGTTTTAGAAAAATTAAAAATCTGCATTTGAAGTTCTCCTAGATAAAATCTAAAAAATTCGATGAACGGTCAAATTTTAATAACATAAAAAGAGCTGTTGCACTAGTTAATCTTTGCATTTGACAAAAATTGTCGCAAAAATGCAAATTTTTCATTTAATTCTTAATCGAGACTGAAATTTATGAAAACTGCTTTGTTTTATTTAGCCGTATTGGTTTTGTGTGCTTTATTTTTCGTGCTCGGACTTTTGAACCGCGAAACGGTTGAATTTGATTTTGTTTTAGGAAAAGAAACGCTGCCTTTGATTTTCGTGATGCTGATTTCTTTTATTTTCGGAGCATTTTTGACCTTGTTTGTTTTCGGCATCAAAGTTTGGTATTGGAAAGGACGGGCTCAAAGTTTAGAAAAAGAAATCGCAAACGACCGCCGCAACCGCGAAAACGCCGCAGCTCGCCGCGATTTTGAACAAGACAAAAAAGCCTAAAACAAACTTTTCAAGTAGGCTGAAATTTAATGAGTGAATGGTTTTTAATACTTCTCTTGCCAGTTGCTGCTTGGAGCGGTTGGTATGTCGCGCTTCGCCGTGAAAGCAAAGACGCACGGCTCTTGCAATCGCGCAATGCTTATTTCGAAAGCTTGACTTACTTACTCAACGATCAAACCGACCAAGCGGTTGATGCTTTTTTGAATTTCAGTGCAATTGACAAGCAAACTTTTTCCAATCAACTTGCTTTGGGAACGCTATTTCGCAAACGCGGCGAATTAGACCGTGCTTTGCTAATTCATAAACAGTTAGGAAAAATTCCCGAATTAGAAGAAAAACAACGAAATACGGTTAATTTCGAACTGGCGGAAGACTTTCTCGCTGCTGGAATGTATCTCCAAGCACAAGATATTTTTGAAAATTTAATTTCTACAAATCTCGAAGCAAATCAAAAATCACAAATAAATCAGTCTTTAATCAGAATTTACGAACGAACCGCACAGTGGCAAAAAGCGATTGATTTATTTAGCCAAAACAACCAAGAACTCGGCAAACTGAATTTAGCGCATTATTACTGCGAGATAGCGGAAATTTTCCGTAAAAACAAAGAGTTATCAGCTGCAAAAACCGCTCTTTCACACGCGATTGTCGCCGACGGTTCATTGATAAGAAATTACTGGATTGCGGCGGAAATCGCGCTAGAAAACGGAGAATTTATTTCCAGCATTCACAATTACCAATCAATTGCGGAGAGAAATGCCGCATTTTTGCCTGAAATAATTCAACCGATGCTTGCTTGTTATCAAAAAATCGAACGAGAGGCGGAATTTTTCGACTGGATTTTTCGCCAAGAAGAACAGCATCAAAATATCCGTCTAACCCTTGCCCTATCCGATATTTTGGAACAAAATTCCCGCAGCCACGAAGCACAAGATTTAATTTTCAATCGCACAAAAACTAGCAACAATCCGCTTTTACTAAATAAATTTCTGCAATATCAAAGCGATTTGCCACAAAATGCTCTCATCATTTCCCTTACCAAAAAAATCCGTCCCCGCACGAGTTATCAATGTTGTGAATGTGGATTTTTATTGCAGAAAATGATTTGGCATTGTCCCGCTTGCTATGCTTGGAGCAGCTTTATCCCTACCCTTGAAATCAAAGTTCAACATCGTTGATTGTTGAGGATTTTTTATGACCGTAGAACAGAAAAATAACCCGAAAATCATCACCGCCTGTGATTTTGCTGACATTAGCACCGCAATTTCCTTGGCGGAAAAATTGTCTCCTGAAAAAACACGGCTCAAAATCGGCAAAGCAATGTTTGTCCGTTACGGTATTCACATCGTTGAAGAATTGCAAAAGCTCGGTTATGAAATTTTTCTTGATTTGAAATTTCACGATATTCCCAACACGGTTGCAGAAGCGGTTTCTGCGGCGGCAGATTTAGGAATTTGGCTGCTTACCGTGCATTCTTCTGGCGGAGCAAAAATGCTAGCTGCGGCGGCTGATACAGCGGCGAAAAAACAAAATCCACCTTTAATTGCGGCGGTTACCGTGCTAACTAGCTTGTCGGGTGAAGAGCTTATCAGCGTCGGAATTACGGATAGTTTGCAAAATCAAGCTCTACGCCTTGCCAAACTCGCTTACAACAACGGTTGCAATGCGGTAATTTGCTCTGGATTAGAAGTCGCGGCAATAAAACAAGCAACCGACAGAGATTTTTTATGTATTACCCCTGGCATTCGTCCAGCGGGAGCGGATAAAAATGACCAAATTCGGATTGCAACGCCTGCAAGCGCAATTGCCAACGGTAGTGATTATTTAGTTATCGGTCGTCCGATTATTCAGGCGGAAGATCCAGCTGCTGCATTGGACGCAATTTATGCCGAAATTAACGCCTCAAATACTCCAGCTCCACAAAATTAAAAACGGAAAAACAAAATGACTGACATAAACCAAAAACCAGACAAAACTTCCGCTGGGATTTACCTTTTACCGAATTTATTCACGACGGCATCTTTGTTTTGTGGGTTTTATGCGATTTTGTCGGCAATTGATAAAAACTTTCTCCTCGCTGCGATTTTGATTTTTATCGCGATGATTTTTGACGGTTGCGACGGAAGAATTGCGCGGCTGACCAATACTTGTAGCGAATTCGGTGTGCAATATGACTCGTTGGCGGATTTAGTTTCTTTCGGGGTTGCGCCTGCGATTTTGCTCTATCAATGGACTTTGTATCTCATTGCAAATGAACCGCTAATTCCTTCGAAATTCGGTTGGCTTGCGGCTTTTGTTTATTGTGCTTGTGCGGCACTACGGCTTGCACGATTTAATACCAATGTTGAAATAACTGACAAGGCATATTTCGTCGGATTACCGTCTCCATCTGCTGGCGGATTGATTGCGGGATTTGTCTGGTTTAGCGAGCACTTTGGATTTATGCCAAAAAATTTATCGCTGATTTCTGCATTTTTGCTCATCATCTGCGGTTTTTTGATGATTTGTAATTTGCCGTATTTCAGCGGAAAATCGTTAAAAATCAACAGCAAACTGCCATTTGTTTATGCGGTAATTCCTGCAATTGTGTTGGGCATTGTTTTTTTGAAACCAGCTTTGATGCTATTTTTATTATTTTCCGCTTATGTCATTCACGCGCCGATTTTGTGTTTATGGCGCAAGTTTTCTCGCCGTTCGTCTTGAATTTTCCTGTTTGACGATGAACAATTTTTCCAAAACGCAAGTTTTTGCTCTGCAATCACTCGGTTACCGCCTTTGGCATAAACGGACTGATTTGCGTAAATTTCTTGCGGATGAACGGCATTTAGCAGCAGAAAAAGCAAGGAAAGAAGCAGAGAAAAATCTCGATATCGTGCGCATTAGCTATGAGCAAGCCCAAGAAATGAAAGCTCATAATTTAGAGCGAGAAATAGAACGGCAACATCTAGCAAAAGTTCATACAAACGATGTAAAAAATAATACAAATTCAATACAAAATCTCAATCAAGAACTGCTCAATTCAGCAATAAAACCTCAAACAGCAGAAAAAATTTCTTCCCCCGAAGTACTAACTCATCAAACTCATCACAGCTGCCGCCTTGTTTTGCATTCGCAGATATTTTTTATTTACCGCCACGAACAATCACATATTTGGTGTTTTCCGAGTTTTTTCTGCGACGGGGAAGAATTCCGTCTTTTTGCCGATGGACGGGAAGAAACCTTATTTATCAAAGCTTTGAATGCGGTAAAACTTCATTTATCAGCCGACTTAATTTCCGATGCAGCGGCTTTCCGCCTATCAGTCAAAAACCGCGAGGAAATAAAAGACGGCAATCTCCCAGACGATTTGCTCGCATATTGCCGCGATGATAAAAAACAAATAATTTGCGTCGGCGACAAGGATTTTTTAGCAATTGTGCAAAATTTAACCAAAGTCGAAATTGAAAATATCTCGCATTGCACTCACCCCGTGCTCGCTTTGCGCTACGGTGAGAAAAAACGGCAAATGTGGTGTGATTTATTGCGAATTGCAGATAAAACAAAAAAATAGCGGATAAAGCTAACAAGACGGCTTTTTATATAACCAATTATCAATATCAAGGAACAATAAATATGAACAAAATAAATGATTTTCATCGTAGGCTAATTACCGCCGCCGCGGGGATTTTTAGCTGGCTTGCGGTTATTTTCGCTTGGCTGTATTGGGAAAAAACGCTCTATCTCGCTCCCTGCCCGCTTTGTATGATGCAGCGCTTAGCATTTGTTTTGGCGGGGACATTTTTTATTTTCGACGCAATTGTTTGGAATTCGGGCAAAACTCTGCGATTTTTGGCTATGTTCGGAAAATACGGCGGTATTTTCTTCGGCATCGCCCTTGCCGCACGACATATTCATATCCAAAACCTGCCTGCCGATAAAAAACCATCAGGTTGCAGTTTCGACTTTTACGCTTTAATCGAACACGACGGTTTCTTAAAAGGCTTACTCCGCTCAATGCAAGGAACGGGCGACTGCGCACAAGTGGATAAATTCTTCGGTCTTGCCCTACCCGTTTGGTCGCTTATCGGCTTCGGTTTTTTAGTTGTCATAGCGGTTGTTTTTGGAAAAGTTAAAACTAGAAAATAAACTTAAAAAATAATCTTTCATTTATAAAAAATCAGCTATCAAGCAGAATTTTTGGTCGCGTACCCGACGCGGTCGCCAGCGGCGCGCTGGTCGTGTGCCACGACTGGCGTTCCTTATTTGTATTTACAAGTACCGTTATTTGTATTCATTTGCAAAACAAATCCGCCGCCCGCGGCGCGCGGGTCGTGTGCCACGACGGGCGTTCCTTATTTGCATCTACAAATTCCGTTATTTGTATTTATTTGCAAAACAAATCCGCCGTTTTTTACACGGCGGATTTTTTATTTTTCACCGTCATTGCGAGAGTTGCAAACGGCAAGGCGCGCAATCTCTTAACCGTTACCCCGTCATTTTGAGCGCAGCGAAAAATCCCAGTCCGACCGTCATTTTAAAAATCTCACCGCGACCGCCATTTTGAGGCGCAGGCGAAAAATCTCACCGCAACCGTCATTTTGAGCCGTAGGCGAAAAATCTCTGCCGTAATTTTCTCTTGACAAATTTTTCTTCTTAATTATTATCGCTGATACTTTATTTATAGAGCGTAATTTGTAATTTATCCAAGGAAACTTATATGAGAAATTTATTGACAAATTCGTCGAAAGATGGTAAGATAAGCCATCGGATGGCGGGGGTAGTAACGGCTCAACGGCTCAACGGCTCAACGGCAAGATGGCAAAATCAAAATCATAACAGATAGAAATTTTTCTAGCAACAGTAGAAAAAAATCTTATATCAAAAAACAACTTCTTAAATCCTCAATACTTCTAATTATGAGCACGACAATTTCAAGTTGCGGAAC